>JABWAJ010000412.1 GCA_013361075.1 Saprospiraceae bacterium
CTCGAACTGGCGCACGAAGGCCTAACCATTATTTTTGAATAGCAAAATTACAGGGTTCCCGGGGTTGTGTAAAACTTGCATAACCCCGGCAAGCTTTAAGCGCAATATCAGGAAATGGCTACACAATCTTATTACCCTCCGGTTGGCTTCTACTTCAAAGTGGAATTTGAGGACCTTGATGGCATCAACCAGCAGGATGCCTTTTTTCAGGAAGTCACCGGGCTTTCGAGGGAGCTGGAAACCGAACAGGTGAAATCGGGTGGAGAAAACCGGTTTACATTTAAATTACCGACACGTGGCCAGTACCCAAATCTGGTACTAAAACGCGGGTATTTCATCGGATCGGGTTTGCACAAGTGGTGCAGAGACGCCATTGAACATTTAGACATTCGGCCAATAACCGTTCTGGTTAAAATTCTCAATGCTGAAGGGCAGCCACTGCGTACGTTCCGCTGCGTAAATGCATGGCCGCAAAAATGGTCGGTAGCCGATCTTAATGCACAGGAAAGCAGGATTGTAGTAGAAAACCTTGAATTGGTTTATCAGTATTTTACCATTGTGGAAGATGGTTCAACCAATCCGTTTGAATCTTTAATTGATCTGTCTTTTAACTTTTGATCGCTCCTCTTACGCAGGTGTTTCTTCCTGCATTTACCTTAAATTTTTTTGATATGCCCATTGAAATCAATGAGTTGATTGTACGCGCCCGGGTGTCAGAAGACGAGCGCCGGGAAGGAGGAAGCAGCCAGCCACAGGCCGGTATTGCCCAAAATCAGCAAACCGAATCGGTACAGGAAATGGAGCGTACTGTAAAAGAAATTCAGGAAATACTCAAACGCAAAAACGAAAGATAGGCATGATACACAATATGTCAGACGTTCAAAGCTTTCCCGGTAAGGGGTTGAGCGCAGTAAATGAAGTGCTCGGTGATTTGATGAATTTAGTACCGCTTCCCGGCAAGGTTACGATTATCCCCGTAAAAGATTTTAACGCGACGATACCTTCTCCAAATGGCCCGGTTTATGTCACGATGTTTAATCCTGAAAATCTTTCCATTCAGAGCCAGATCAGGGTAGCACAGGTAAATCCAACAGGGTCTCCGGCGCCCCAGGTCAATGCCGACCGGCATGAAGGCGACCGGCTTTCGTTTGATATTTTGATTGATGGAACGGGAGCAAGCGGTGAAAAAAGAGAGGTGACGGCCGAAATAGTCCTTTTTAATCTGGTAACCGGATACAATGGAAGAGAACATGAATCCAATAACCTGGTTTTGATTTATGGCGATTTAATATTTCCGTGTAAATTAATTTCCGCAACCGTAAAATATTCTCTTTTCCGCCCCAACGGCATCCCCATCAGGGCAACCATCAGTTGTACTTTTCTCAAACAAACAGGCCGTTTTCTCAGCTTTCTTGAAGCCAAATTAATGTCTTCCGACCTTACACATCGCCGGGTAGTTAAATCCTCTGATCGTATGGATAATTTGTGCAATTCCATTTACGAAAGCCCAAGGTTTATTATTGAAGTTGCCAGAGCCAATAATTTAACTTCCTTCAGAAAATTAGCTGCGGGTACTGAGTTGTATTTCCCACCGATAGAAAAATAAACAATCCGATGTTTGAATTGAACCAGAGCCAAATGTTGCCGCCGATTCCTTCCCGGAGCGATCTGGTTACTTTTACCATAAAAGTAAATAATCAGCCCATACCTGACCCGGTGGCTGTGAGTTTTGTCAAAGTATATAAACAGGCCAATAAAATTCCGTATGCCCTTTTCCATATTATTGACGGTAATGTGGCAGAAAGACGGTTTCAGGTTAGCGATATGGATTTATTTTCGCCGGGTAATCCGGTTGAAATTCAAGCAGGATATCATGGCAATAACAACATCATTTTTAAAGGATTGATCATACGGCATAAAGTTTTTATCCATGAGAACGGGCATACCGGCCTGGAAATTGAGTGCAAGGATGACTGTGTTAAACTTACTGTTGGCCGTAAAAACAAGTATTTTTTTCAACAAACCGACCAGGAAATTATTGAAGAAATTCTGCGGGGAAGGAGTCTTCAGCATACCGTTGACAGCACAACGGCCCGCCATCAGGAAATGGTGCAATTTCATGCCACAGACTGGGATTTTTTGGTAACCAGAGCCGAAGCCAACGGCATGCTGGTTTTAATCAACAATGGCAATGTCAATATAAAGGCTCCCGATTTTGATCAGCAGGCAAAATTCCCGGTCAATTGGGGGACCAGCCTTTTTGAATTTGAAGCCGAAATGGATGCCCGGGATCAATATCCCGATGCCAAAACAAATACATGGGCACCGGCAGATCAGGAAATACTTGAGACACAACCCGGTGGCGTGGGTACAGGAGTTCCTTCAGCAGCTCCGCCTGCGGCTCCTTTCGCTTCGGTCGCTTCGGATGCTTTGGGTCTCGAAACGCCGGGAGTACCGCCCAATTTAGATTATACAACTGTCCTGGGTTTGGATTTTTTCCCGCTCAGTCACACCGGCGATCTCAAGCAGGAAGAAGCACAGGCCTGGGCGGGCGCTCAAATGGCCAAAAGCCGCCTGGCCAAAAGTCGCGGCAGGGTCAAGTTTGAAGGCGTAGCCGACATCGCCCCCGGCGATTGCATAACCCTCCAGGGCGTTGGGTTGAGGCATTCCGGTAAGGTCTATATTACCGGAATACAGCATGAAATTTCAGGAGGCATTTGGTTTACCCACGCTCAGTTTGGCTTGCCGGGTACCTGGTTCACCGCGGAATATCCGGACGTAGTGCAAAGCCCGGCTTCGGGGTTGCTTCCGGCATTAAACGGCCTTCAAATCGGTGTTACAACTGCTTTAGAGTCCGATCCTGACGGAGCATATCGGATTCAGGTCCGGCTGCCCATGGTTTCTGCCCGGGGCGAAGGCGTTTGGATGCGCCTCGCCAGCCAGGATGCCGGCAATAACCGGGGTGCTTTTTGGCTGCCTGAGATTGGTGACGAAGTCGTAGTTGGTTTTTTGAATGATGATCCCCGGGAAGGCATTGTACTCGGTATGCTTTACAGTGCTGCCAAACCAGCCCCACTTACAGCTTCTGACGACAACCACGAAAAAGGCTGGATAACCCGAAGCGGCATAAAAATGATCTTCAACGACGACAAGATAAGCCTGACCATAGAAACCCCGGCCGGAAAAAAAATGATCATTGACGAAGACGCCGGAGAAATTCAGATCGCCGACGAAAACAACAATAAAATAACAATGAGCAGTAGCGGAATCGTCATCGAATCTGCATCAGATCTTACCCTTAAAGCTGCTCAGAACCTGACGATCGAAGCACCCAATACCGCCATTAAAGCACAGACTTCTTTTAAAGCGGAAGCTCAGGGCCAGGCGCAACTGGTCGCTTCTGGGGATGTGGTCGTCAAGGGCGCTTTTGTGAGAATCAACTGATTTTTATCGTTAAAACACCCTCATCATGCCTTTAGCAGCAAGAGTAGGAGACATGCATGTTTGCCCCATTCAGGGCGGAACGCCTCATGTGGGCGGCCCGGTAATGCCCCCCGGTGCCATAACGGTAATGATTGAAGGCAAACCCGCTGCCGTTCTTGGCGATATGTGTACCTGCACCGGCCCGCCGGATACCATCATCATGGGTTCATCAACCGTGATGATCGGAGGAAAACCCGCTGCCCGAATGGGCGACAGTACGGCACATGGCGGCAGCATTATCGTTGGTGCCGCTACGGTCATGATAGGCTGACCCGGCCGGCAACAAAGACCTTTTATTAAAATCAAATTCACATCAAACATAATGGCAGAACGTAAATCTTTTTTAGGCACCGGCTGGGCTTTCCCGCTGAGTTTCGAGCGCAATGAAGCGAAATGCTCCGTAGCAATGATCTCTGAGGTGCATGACATTGAACAAAGCCTGACCATCCTGTTGAGTACAAGGCCCGGCGAGCGCCTCATGCGCCCCGATTTTGGTTGCGCATTGGAAGATTTATTATTTGAGCCTGCCAATGTCAGCCTGATCACCTATATCAAAGACCTGATTCGCCGGTCTATCCTGTTCTATGAGCCACGTGTAGACCTTCGCGGCATTGACATCATCACTGACGGGCTTCTGGAAGGCCGGGTACTGATTGAAATAGACCTGGTGGTGCGCGGTACAAACGGACGCTTTAATTATGTCTATGATTATTACAAGCGCGAAGCTACGTTCAGACAGGAAAACTAATCTCAACCAATCGAAAATCTAATAACACCCAAGCTATATGCCTGCCAGAATTAACATGCCACATCCGTTGAAAAGTACGGGAACCCGGCAAATTGACCGATTAATCAAGGCATTATCTCCGGAATATTTCCAATTGGATGACCGGTCTAAACAAGACTTGATCAATAGTGCCTATGAGTACGCCAAAATGCTGCGCTGGCATGGTCCTGACGGCAGGCCCGACGACAACTGGGCCTGTTTTTGGGAGGTAGAAACCCTGACCTATATGGCCATTTTGGCAGCACTGGATACCCGGCAAATCCGAAAAGAATACGACGATCTGGATGCCGAGTTTGGTTTGGCTTTAGAGCGCCTGCCCGAAAAAAGCCCGAAAGATGGGGATATGACCGAAATCGCTCCCCAATACTACCGCCAATTGATGGATGCGGTGCGCCGTACCGCTTGGCGACTGGAAACCCACTATCGTAACCTGAACAATCAGGTGCCCCTGAAGGCCCAAATCCTGCAATTGATTCGCAAACACAACGATTTTGAATATGAACCAGATCTGGTTGAAGGTGTGCTGCAACAGCTCATCGCTTTTCACAAAGGCGCCGACGACGGCCTGCTCCCTGAAAAGTACCAGGATTTTTATGACAAAACACACGTAACAGACCATCGTTGGGGAGTAAAAGACCGGGACGATTATGACTGCATCCTGCCGGACGGCACGTATACCCGCGAAAAGGTCAGGGCCTTATTTTTGGCGTGTTACAATGCACTGGTAGCTGTGAAAAACCGTGCCCGACAACTTTTTGATGCCGAAATCCAATTGATTGAGCAGCCGGAAGAAGTGGCCCCACGCCGCCTCGAACCACACATTGCCCTGTTCATCGCTTTCCTCAACCTCTTTCGCCATGCACAGGATAGCCTGAACGAAATTCCCCGCAGGCACCTCGATTTTTATTACGACTGCGTGCTCGGACTGACCCGCAAACCGGGCGCCACAGGGGGCACAGCCCCTTCAAATTGGGGCATGAAGAACGTAGACGGTTCCTCGGTGCTACTGCCGACGCTGCCCCGTAAATCGCCCCCAATGATACCCGTCACTTCTAACGCACCAGCGCCGACATTGACATCTTGATCAATCTGGCCATTGAG
>JABWAJ010000413.1 GCA_013361075.1 Saprospiraceae bacterium
TCGGCTATGGCAGCATCGGCCGCGAGCTGGCCCGTCTGTGCGCCGCGCTGGGGATGACCGTGCTGGCCGCCAAACGCGACGCTATGAAGCCGGAAGCAGGCGACGTGTTCACGCTGCACGAGGGGACGGGCGACCCCGCGGGTGACATCCCCGCGCGCCTGTACCCCGGTCAGGCCGTCACCACGATGGCGCGCGAGTGCGATTTTCTGGTTGTCACCGTGCCGCTAACCGACGCCACCCGCCACACCATCGACGCGCGCGTGTTCGAAGCCATGAAGCCGACGGCCTACTTTATCAACATCGCGCGCGGCAGCATCGCCGACGAGCCGGCGCTGATCGCCGCGCTGCAGGCCGGTGACATCGCTGGCGCGGCGCTCGATGTGTTCAGCGCCGAGCCGCTGCCTGCCGACAACCTGCTGACGGTTGCCGGAGTACAATTGGGCCGGATGTTGTTTTATGAACCCTTGCTTTCAAAAGACGGTTCGCAGTCGTGTGCTGATTGTCACAAACAGGAAGATGGTTTTTCAGACATCCGCCGGTTCAGCATTGGTGTGGAGCAATTGCCGGGAAAACGACAGGCGATGCCGGTTATGAACTTAGCCTGGCACCAAAATGGCTTTTTCTGGGATGGCCGTGCCCTTAAAGTGCGGGACCAATCGCTGAAACCGATTCAGGATCCGCTTGAAATGAACGAAACGCTCCCCAACGCCATCGCAAAGCTTTCCGGGCAAAAAAAATACACCGATCAGTTCATTCGGGCATTTGGCGACGCCACGGTTACCGCAGAACGCATGAGCTTAGCCATGGAGCAATTCATGCTGACGATGGTTTCCTACAACTCCAAATACGACCAGTACCTGCGTGGTGCAGCGACGCTAACACCAGCAGAAGAGCGCGGACGTGAGCTTTTTTTTAGTGAATTTGACCCATTTGGCAGTGAAAAAGGCGGGGAGTGTTTTCATTGCCATGGTGGCCATAATTTCACCAACGACGAGTTCATGAACAACGGGCTCGATACGGATGCTTCCATGACAGACGAAGGGCGCCAAAAAGTAAGTGGCAATCCGGCAGATCGGGGTAAATTCAAAACGCCTTCACTGCGCAACATTGTTCTAACACCTCCCTACATGCACGATGGGCGTTTTGCCACACTGGAAGAAGTACTTGACCACTACAATACGGGTGTCAAAAACTCCTCCACCGTAGAGTTCATCCTGCAATACAACCTGCAACCCGGCGGTCTCCAGTTGACTGCTATGGAAAAAGCCGACCTGATTGCATTTTTGGGAACACTTACAGATGTGGAGTTTTTGACGAATCCCGCTTATCAATCGCCGTTTTAATGGTATGACGTTATTCATCAAAAATATGGTTTGTATGCGCTGTATCCGAAGCGTTAGCCGATTGGCTGCAGAGGCGGGCCTGGAGGTACAGCACATTCAATTGGGTGAAGTGACCCTAACTACTGAGCCTGTCGCCGGGCAAATGGAAAATTTTCGGGAGGCGCTGGAAAAGGAAGGATTTGAACTATTAGACGACCGTAACAAGCGCCTGGTAATGGAGGTTAAAAACTTAATCATCAATGAAATACACCATGATTCGGGCAAAAAACCGGAGGCGGTGAACTTTTCCGATTTCCTCGCTAAGGAAACGGGGCATGAATATTCGCAGTTGAGCAAATTGTTTTCTGCTGTGGAGGGCCTGACCATTGAGAAATACATCATCGCTCAAAAAGTCGAGCGGGTAAAAGAATTGCTGATATATGACGAACTGACCTTAAGCGAAATTTCCTGGAAAACAGGCTACAGCAGTTCGCAACACCTGAGCAACCAGTTTCGCCAGGTAACAGGCCTGACACCAACACAGTTCAAAGCTGAACACCGAAAACACGGACGTAAGCCGCTGGACGAGGTGTGAGCCAAAATCTTGTACACCTCTTCCATAATTGTGTACTACCCCTTGCGCTACAAGCCCTGATCTTTGCAGTGTTAATTTTCAACAAAAACACTGTAAATCATGACACACGAATATTTTGTTTCGGGAATGACCTGCGCAGGCTGCGTCGTAAAAGTCAAAACCCAGCTTGAAAAAATAGCGGGTGTAACGACTGCTGCCGTCAGTTCCGATGGCAAGGTGCTGGTGACGATGAACCGCCACATTCCGACAGCCGAATTGCAGGGCGCACTGCAGGATTTTCCTCAATATCAACTCAGCGAGGCCGTGGTGAAGCCGCCGGTTGTTGCTCAGACGGAGGAAGACATTCAGCGCACCTTCCTGGAAACGTACAAACCCATTTTGCTGGTATTCGGCTACATCCTTGGCGCAACGTTGCTGGTGGAAGTCGCCGCCGGGGGCTTCGATTGGATGCGCTGGATGCGGCACTTCATGGCCGGGTTTTTCCTCGTTTTTTCATTTTTCAAAATGCTTGATGTTCCGGCTTTTGCCGCTTCTTACAGCAGTTATGATGTGGTGGCGCGGCGTTGGCTGGGCTGGGGATATGCCTACCCGTTTGTAGAGCTGACACTGGGTATCTTGTTTCTGATCAATTTCAATTCGTTGGTTACGAACGGTTTGGCTTTCATTATAATGGGCATCAGTACCGTGGGCGTCGTCCAAAGCTTGTTGGCCAAACGACGGTTTCAGTGTGCCTGCCTTGGCGCGGTATTCAACCTGCCGATGAGCAACATCACGTTGTTTGAAGACGTGCTCATGGTAGCGATGTCTGGAGCAATGTTGCTGGTGCACGCTTAAGCGCTTACTTTACCGTTTTAATAGAAACAAAAACTTCAAACCATGAAAGAAAGCTATGGCACCTTATCTGAAACCATCAATGGCCTGAAGAAAGAAGGCTACACGCTGGATTTTAATATCCGCCAGGAGTGCTTAGTCTGTTCCCGAACCAATACGGTTTTATCGCCGGATGATTTTGAAATAGATAAAGTTTATCGGTTTGAAGGGATGTCCAACCCGGATGATCAGGCCATCTTGTATGCGATCTCCTCTCCCAAATTTGAAGTTAAGGGGGTTTTGGTAAACGGATATGGCATTTCAGCAGATGATACGACTGATGAGATGATTGAAAAATTAAAAATGCATCACGAACAGTAAAAGAAATGCTAAATCACAAAGATCACGGTGAAAAACCACAAGGCCATTCCCAGCATAAGGGCGCAAATCACCCAACCCACACCATGCCCGACGGCACGGTTATGCATGGGGCCACGCACGGCGGTGGTCATGCCGGCCACGATCACTCCGCTATGATTGCGGATTTTCTGAGGCGGTTTTGGGTGTCCCTGATGCTTACGATTCCTGTGGTGGCGATTTCCCCCATGTTTCAGATGGCCGTCGGTTATCACTTCGATTTTCCGGGTCGCGATTGGGTATCGGTGGCATTGGGAACCATCATTTATTTTTACGGAGGCTGGCCATTTTTAACAGGACTTTGGGATGAAATAAAAAGGCGCAACCCGGGTATGATGACCCTCATCGGAGTCGCTATTTCGGTGGCATTCCTTTATAGTACGGTAGTTGTGTTTGGATTGGTGGAAGGCATGGACTTCTATTGGGAGCTTGCCACGCTCATCGTCATTATGCTGCTTGGGCACTGGCTCGAAATGAAATCAGTGGCCGGCGCTTCGAAAGCCCTGGAGTTGATTGTCAAAATGTTGCCCGCCGAAGCCCACATGTACCACGGCGATATGCTGCACGACATGCGCGTGGACGAGCTAAAAATCGGCGACCTCGTGCTGGTAAAACCGGGCGAAAAAATTCCGGTGGACGGTACCGTGACGGAAGGCAGCAGCAGTGTGAACGAAAGCATGCTCACCGGCGAGAGTGTACCCGTGCAAAAAACAACCGGAGCAAAAGTCATCGCCGGGGCCATCAATGGCGAAGGCAGCCTGAAAATTCAGGTGGATAAATCGGGCAAAGACAGTTACCTGAACAAAGTCATCGCCCTTGTACAGGAAGCCCAGGCTGCAAAATCACAAACCCAGCACTTAGCAGACCGAGCTGCCAGGTGGTTGACGTACATCGCATTGGGAGCAGGCTTCAGCACGCTGGCGGTTTGGCTCCTCAAAGGGCAGACGTTCGCTTTTGCCCTTGAGCGTATGGTGACGGTGATGGTCACTTCCTGTCCGCATGCACTGGGTGTGGCCATTCCGTTGGTGGTGGCAATTTCCACGGCTATGACCGCCCGCCGGGGGCTACTCATCCGCAACCGCACTGCATTTGAAAATGCCCGTCGCATCACGGCTATGGTGTTCGACAAAACAGGAACGCTGACGGAAGGCAAATTTGGCGTGTCGCGCATCCAGCCGCTCTCAGCAGAATACGATGATAATCGCTTGCTTGCCAACACGGCAGCACTGGAACAACAGAGCCAGCACCCGATTGCACAGGGAGTGGTGGCTGCGGCCAAAGCTGCCGGACTGAGTTTGCCACCCATTTCAAATTTTGCATCCATCACCGGCAAAGGCATTACCGGCAAGGTAGAGGGAAAACAAATCAGTATTGTCAGTCCCGGGTATTTGAAAGAAAAAAACATCGAAATACCGTCGGAAGCTGCCGGCTCGGACGCTGAAACGATCGTTTTTGTGCTGGAAAATGAAAAATTGGCGGGCTTTCTTGCGCTTTCCGATCAAATTCGCGCCGATGCAGCCGATGCGGTGCGGCAATTGAAAGCGCAGGGAATCAAAGTTTTTATGGCCACGGGCGATAACGCCAAAGTTGGAAAGGCCGTTGCAGAAAAGCTGGGATTGGATGGCTACTTTGCAGAAGTGCTGCCCCACCAAAAAGTGGAAATCGTGAAAAACCTGCAAATGAAAGGCGAATACGTCGCCATGACGGGTGATGGCGTGAATGATGCACCGGCCCTGGCACAGGCAGATGTGGGCATTGCCGTGGGAAGCGGTACGGACGTGGCTGCAGAAACAGCAGACATCATTCTGACTGACAGCAGGCCTTCGGATGTATTGGGGGTGGTAAATTTTGGAAAAGCAACCTACCGTAAAATGGTACAAAACCTGCTTTGGGCTACAGGCTACAATGTAATTGCCATTCCGCTGGCAGCAGGTTTACTTTACCCCCAGTTTGTGTTGAGCCCGGCTCTCGGAGCCGTATTAATGAGTTTAAGTACCATTGTGGTGGCCATCAATGCGCATTTACTGAAAAAAGACTTGACCTGAGTCTCAAACCAGCAGTTTATGGGGTTATTGAAAACAAAAAGGCCTGAAAACAAGCGTATTTCACGGATAATATTTAACTTTGCAACCAAATTCATGCGACACTTTCCAGGCATATTAATCCTGTTCGTTGTTCTGTTTACCGCATTGCC
>JABWAJ010000414.1 GCA_013361075.1 Saprospiraceae bacterium
GTTCGTATTCCATTTGTGCAGGACCCAATGATGACGAACTGCGCGTGGCCATTAAAAAAGTGCCCGGTGGTCTGTTTTCCACGTTTGCCAATGAGCAACTTCAAGCCGGCGATACCCTGGAGGTAATGACGCCGATGGGCAATTTTCATACGCAGCTTCTCCCGACCCAGGCCAAAAACTACGTGGCTTTTGCGGCCGGCAGCGGCATTACGCCCATCTTGTCCATCCTGAAAGCGGTGCTGGAAACCGAGCCTCAAAGTACGTTCACTCTGTTTTATGGCAATCGCACGGTAGAAGCAGTGATTTTTAAAGAAGCCATTGAGGCACTTAAAAACCGCTTCATGGGCCGCCTGAGCGTGCACTACCTGCTCAGCCGCGAATACCCCGGCAGCGATTTGTTTTACGGTCGGATTACGGCGGAAAAATGCGCTGCCTTTTGCAAAATTCTGTTCAATTGCGAAGCAACCGACGAATTTTTCCTCTGCGGCCCTCAGGAAATGGTGGAAGCCGTACAGGATACTCTGACGGATTTGGGCGCCGACCCAAATAAAATCCACGTAGAATTGTTTCAGGCTGCCACGGGCAAACAAGCTGCCCAGGCCCAGGAACGCGTGGAAGCCCTGCCCGATATCGTCTCTACGGTGAGGGTCATCTTAGACGGCAACAATTTTGAATTTTCCCTGCCTGCCCACGGTGATACCATCTTAGACGCCGCCATGAAAGCAGGTGCCGACCTGCCTTTTTCCTGCAAAGGCGGCGTGTGCAGCACCTGCCGCGCTAAATTGCTCGAAGGGGATGTGATGATGGAAGTCAACTACGCCCTTGAAGCCGACGAGCTGGAACAAGGGTATATCCTGACTTGCCAGTCGCACCCGCAAAGCGAACGGGTAGTGGTGGATTTTGATAGCTGAGTTTTTGAGTCAGCAGCTATGGTTTACTGTTCGAACCTGAAAACATGATTTTGCATGGCTATGCGAGTAAGCCTGCGGCATATAGGTCAAATTGTTGTCCGCTTAAATGAATGGATAAACGGGCTATTGGCCTATCCAGGCATTACTCCACAGGCTTTAATGCGCAAAAAAATATACTGGATCGCCTGTGTTACGTTGATTTTCGGCCTGATGGGCATGACCATGCTCACCCATTTGATGGGGTTAAAAATTCTTGCACTTTATGGTCTTGTGTTATTGGGTTGGTACACCCTGCTTGTCCTCTCCTTTTGTCTGATCAAGCGCAATCTGGATTGGTTGGGACTGCTCACCTCGTTGTTCGTCATTTTGCTGAATTTCGTATTTACCCTGAAATTAGGGGGCACATTGCACTCTGGAGGAATCATCTTTGCCTCTTTATCGGCTTTGTTATTTACCGTAATTTTTCAAAACATACGCTGGTCAATCATCACCTTTCTGGTGTTTGGCGCTTCTGTTTTAGGAATATGGGCCTTGCAGCCGCAGCTCCGGGTGCCGCCGGAAATGACGCCTGCCGCCAATCAGATGGTCTTTGTACTCAATATTTTGTGGATATCGGCATTTACGATCGCATTTGTCGTTTACTTCATCTATCAGAGTATCTTTTATGAAAAAGAAGAAACCAAGCGCCTGCAAGAACTGGATGATGTCAAAACAAAATTATACGCCAACATTACCCATGAATTCCGCACGCCACTGACCTTAATTTTGGGGATGGCCGACCAGATGGAAGCTGCTCCGAAAACCTGGCTGAAGGAAGGCGCTGCCAGCATCAGGCGCAACAGCAATCACTTGCTGCACCTCGTTAATCAGATGCTCGACCTTTCTAAACTGGAATCCGGAGCCCTGTCTGTCCATTTGATTCAAAGCGATATTGTTTTTTATTTAAAATATTTATTGGAATCCTTCAGGTCAGGGGCCGCTGGTAAAAAACTGACCTTGCAGTTTTTGAGCAATAAAGACCATTTTCTTATGGATTATGATGCCGAAAAACTGCTGCACATTGTATCCAATTTATTGATGAATGCGCTCAAATTTACGCCCGAAGGCGGCAAAATCACCCTCTCGGTAACTGCAAATGAAGCCAATAAAAAATTAGACATTCGGGTAAAAGATACCGGGGTGGGAATTTCCGCTGAAGCATTGCCTTATATTTTTGACCGCTTTTTTTCGGATGGAGGAGACGCAACACCCGGAACGGGTTTAGGCCTGACGCTTACCAGAGAATTGGTGAAATTATTGGGCGGCAGCCTTGATGTACAGAGCGAACAGGGAAAAGGGGCCGAGTTCAGGGTGCAATTGCCGGTTTGGAACAATGCGCCGCTGGAAGAAACCCAACTTTTTGATTTAGTGCCGAATCTGGAAACCTTACCCGGCGATGCCCTTCCGCCGCCAATGCACCACAAAAGATTGGCAAACCTGCCGTTGCTGTTGATCGTAGAAGACCATCAGGAAGTGATTCATTACCTGATGTCATTATTGGGCAAAGCGTATCATATTGAATTTGCACTGAATGGCGCTTCTGGTCTGGAGAAGGCATTAACCATCATTCCCGACATCATTATTTGTGATGTAATGATGCCGGTAATGGATGGGTTTGCCCTGCTGGAAAACTTAAAAAAAGATCAACGCACCAGTCACATCCCCGTTGTGATGCTGACGGCCAAAGCCGATGTCGCTTCCCGCCTTTCCGGGCTGGAACGGGGCGCAGATGCGTTTATTGCCAAACCCTTCCACCAGACAGAATTGTTGGTGGAATTGAAAAAACTGATTGGGTTGCGCAAGGTGCTTCAGGCTCGTTACAGCTCAACGGAACCGCCTCCGCCATCAACCGACAAGGCTGTTCAGCAGGAAGATGCATTTATGCAAAAAGTCCGGGAAGTATTGGAAGCCAATGTTAGCGATGAAGACTTCGGCATTCCTCAGCTTTGTAAAGCATTGGCCATGAGCCGGGCACAGTTGTACCGGAAATTTGATGCACTCACCGACCTGCCTGTCCACCAATACATGCGCAACCTCCGTTTGCGCAAAGCAAAGACCCTGCTCGAAACCACCGACCTCAACGTAACGGAAGTTGCCCTGGAAGTTGGTTTCAAAAATCTTTCCCATTTCAGCCGTAGCTTCTCTGAAGAATTTGGGGTGTCGCCCAGTAGTATGAAGCATTGACGGCCATTTTTTATGCATTGAGACGCATAGAAAAAGAATTGAGACGCGGTGCAAAACGCAGCAATTCACCTGCCTCTACCTTGCTGGGAATTCATTACATCACCAAATTCAAACATCATGAGAAAGAATAAAATGCGCGTGATCTCGCTCGGAATCTTGTTGGTGGGTATTCAATTGTTTCTTTACGGGCAGGACGCATGGGAAAAAATAAGCGGCCCCGTACAAAAGGTAATTGTTGGCTACGACCAGATTGAACAGCAAACTGACGTGTACGCTGTTTTTCCGGAAAAGCGCGAAATTCACGCTTACAGGAGTACTCCCGGGGACTGGATCAAAATAGGCGGCCCCGGAAAAGATTTTGTTGTGGGAGAAATGGGACAATTGTACGGATTGTCTGAAGACAGTAAGAGTGTTTGGAAGTATAGTGGAAGGGGAGAGCAATGGACCAAAATTGGAGATGCCGCGGCCGGGATCTATGGCGGCGAAGACGGTCTTTTCGCGATCAACCCGATCAGTAAAGACCTCTTAAAATACGATCCGGTCGCCAATCGCTGGAACGGAATAGGCGGCCCCGGGAAAATGTTTGCGGTTGGCGCCAAAGGCCACCTTTATGGCCTGGCACCAGATGGTGCTTCCGTTTGGAAATATGACGGTACAGAAACAAAATGGACTAAGATAGGAGGGCCTGCCGGGAAAATTTATGCAGGCGGCAATAAACTCTATGCAACCAACCCTACAACAGGGGAAGTATTTCTCTATCAGGGATCGCCGAACAATTGGAAAAAGATTGGACAATCCGGGAATGTGTTTTCGGTTGATCAGCAGGGGAATTTGTATGGGCTTTCGCCAAATAAGAGCCAAATTTGGGAATACCTGGTTGCAGAGGACAAATGGATCCAAATTGGCGGGAAAGTCGAATCCATTATAGCTGGAGCATACCGGCAGGTGTTTTCTATTGCGCTACATTCAAAAACACTTTGGAGGCGAACTGATAATCCGTTTGCAACCCCGGCATTTGGATTGAAGCCTGCTTTAGGCGTGCGGGAAGTGGTGACCATTTTATGGGATCCTCACCGTCCTGACCATCCGGCACTGCGGAAAGTAGCCATCGAAAAAGCCCTTTTTGGTCCTGATCCAAGCGTAGCAGGGTATTTTCGTGAAAACTCAGGAAATAAATTAGAGGTGCGGAACGCCGGAATATTGGGATGGTATAATGCCAGCAAACCGGCCGCCCATTATTGGAATGATTTGGACCAGGAAGACTTGCCGGAAGATCGAAACAAAAACGGGAAATTGGATGCTGGCGAGGATCTGAACCGAAATGGAAAGCTGGATGGCCCCGACGGTGTCTTACAGCCTGATGAAGATAAAAACGGCAATGGACAACTGGATTATGACTTCAATAAGGACGGCTGGATTTCCGGGCACGTAGAAAAGTGGCATGATGCCATTGGGAAAGCTGATCCCTCTTTCAATTTTAAAAATTACGATTTTAACCACAATGGCGTATTGGAAAGCGAAGAGCTGGTGGTTTTGATTGTTATTCCGCAAAATGATCCATTCGGCACTCAACGGGCAGCTGCGGGCAGAGAGTATCCTGTCAATGAAGCCCTCGTTGTGGATGGTGTTCGCATCCCTGCGATTGTTGAGGCGTATATCGGAAATCCGGCGAGCGTCAGCTTAGTTGCGCATGAGTTGAGCCATATCCTGTTCAATGCAGGCGACATGTACTTCAACAGTTTTCAGCCTTTCGCAGCCGGCCCCTATTCGCTCATGGACCAATCCGTTTATCCACACCACCTCGACCCTTATCACAAACTGAAATTGGGTTGGGTTCGGCCCCGCATCATTACACCATCGGTGCTTGGTAGCACTGAAGTAATCATAGATGTTGAAACGAATAACGAAGTGACGGTTCTTTATCATCCCAATCGGGGGAACAAAGAGTATTTTATCATCGAAAACAGGTGGAAAGACGGGAGTTATGACAAAACTTTACCGTCATTTGGCCTGGCAATCTGGCACGTTATGGAAAACCCGGCGGTTTTTGAACACCTGCCTGTTCCAAAAAATGTAGATCCGAAAAACTGGGCAGAATGGCAAAAACAGGGTTGGGCCCGCAATGCGATTCAAATGATCCGGCCGGTCTATGGCCCGCCTATTGACTGGGCATTGTGGAGTGCAAATGAC
>JABWAJ010000415.1 GCA_013361075.1 Saprospiraceae bacterium
GGGGTTAAAAACACGGCTTCCATGATCAGGGCCGCAATTGAGCATGGGCTTATATCGCAGTAGTTCTGTTCAAATGATGAAGTAGCGCTTCTCGATTTTCAGCTATTTCGACAATTTCACCAAAATCAGGGTAGCGACATATGCCTCCAGCAGGCTGAGTGGAATGGCAAAAACAAGCATCCCATAAGGCAGAACGCTCAAATTGCCGATCACCACCCACATAAGCACGAAGCCCACAAACCAGGAAAGCAGGGTGGTTTCCAGCAGGGAAAACCTTCGCGAAATGATATAAATGGCGATGGCGAACAACAGCGACCAAAGCCCCCATATGGCGCCGTTGAGGGGCTCGGCGGGAAAGGTCAGGCCAAGGCTCTCGTAATGTTCTGTCCAATAGGATTTTACCAAAAATTCATTCCTGACGAATTCCGACACGCTGATCCAAATAGTGGCCAGCAAAATGTAAAGGATGGCTGATTGGAGGTTTTTCATTTCAGTATTTGTTGAACAAGTTTGATGGAAAGCCGGAAGGAAGAATCAGGAAACGCCACCTGATTGACAGTGCCTGCGATATAGAGGTCTTTTCCAGGACTGTGGTAAGCCAGGGCGCCGGAAAGGCCCGAATGTCCGATGAGTTCGGGTATGGCGCCAAAGGGGTTGAATATCCAGGGCAGCTTGAACTGGTGAATGCCGATACCAGATTGCATGGGGAAAAAAATCCGGTTCCAAACCCGGAGTTCTTCAATCATGGGTTTTGGGAAAAAAATACCGTTAAAGAAGGCTTCCAAAAAAGCGAGCATATCTGCCGAGGTCGAGACGATCCCGCCGTCGGGCCCGAAGGAAGTCATCGCTTTGGGGATGTTCAACGCTTGATCTTTGTAGTATAAGTGAAGCGGGCTACTGTCGGCGGCGTTGCTGTACATATAAGTACTGGAAAGGCCCAAAGGGCCGGTGATCAGCGCGGCTATATTTTCTGAAACCGTCCTTCCTGTTACCGTTTCGACCATTTTTCCCAGCAACTGAAAATTGGTGTCTGAATAATGGGCCTTCCCTTTTGCCCCAGGCGCAAACAAAGGCCGCATGGTTTTGCTCAGGGCAAGCGCCTCTTCGAAAGACCAATACCTGTCGTTTCCGTTCATCAGCTCTTTTTCCAGACTATTTCCTTCCCTGTTTTTTTGTTGAAAATAATCGGGTATTCCGGAGGTATGCGCCAGCAAATGCCTGACCGTGATCTGGCTGGAATAATCGATCCCCTTGAGCGTGTGCAGGCCTTTCAGTATTTCCTTCCCTAGAAATTTCGAAATGGGGTTGTCGAGCGCTATTCGTCCATTTGACCGAAGATGAAGCACCAGCGCTGTTACGAACAACTTGGTCGTACTTGCGATGAAGTACTGGCTCTCTGTTTGGAGGTTTCCGCCGGCTCCGCGCCAGGTTTCGCCCCGGTACTTCAAACAGAAGGAGGTTCCGAATACCTTTTGGTTGTCGATGGCTCCATCCAGTATTTTTTGTAAATGAGCATGTTTTTCAGTCATGGAAACTTGGTGTTCTTTTTTTGCTTAGTCTTTTATTAATACCCAACCGGCGGCCTCCTGGCCCTAATCGTCTGCTCAAACGCAAACCCCATTTCCAAAAGCTTGTCTTCTTGGAAGGGACGTGCGATGAAAGTCAGGCTGATGGGTTCTCCTGTTTCTTTATAACCCATGGGCACGGTCAGGCAGGGGTATTGGGCCATGGCTGCCTGGCCTGCGTTGTAGTTGTTGATCGACAGGACAGCGTCCAGTTGGTGGGCCTGCATGGGTTTTTCGAAAAATTGCACGGCGTCCCAATGCAGGCGTTCCCACAGTTTGGCGAGGTTTTCCCTGCTGATATTTTCTGCGACGATACCTTCGAAAAGGGCTTGGCCATAGGGCGCCCGGACCAGGCTGTCGGCCCGGTTGAAGGCCACGATATCATCTACAGACCGGAGTGGGAGGGCCGGGGCAAATGTTTTCAGGTATTTGGGAAGTTCTGTCTTCATCTCCGCGCTGAGCAGGGTAATGAAGCCTTCAAAACTCATATTTTCGGGCTCAAATTCGATCGTCTCGGCGCCCATGGAACGGATTTTTTCCACGGCGAGGCGGTAGATGGAATCTTCCAGAAATGCTTTGACGACGCCGAAGCGCTTGCCCTGGAGGCTTGCCGATCTCAAGTCCTCCCAATAGGCAACGGGCTGGGCTGTTTCGACGGAAGCGTGATCGGCCGGGTCTTCGCCGGTCATAGCGGAGAGCAGGATGGCGTTGTCGGTCACGCTGCGGGTCATGGGTCCCGGGGTGTCGAGGGTGCTTGAAATTGGCACGATACCCGTACGGCTGAGCAAGCCGACCGTGGGTTTAAGGCCTACCACGGAATTTTGGCTGGAAGGCGACAGGATGGATCCTGAGGTCTCGGTGCCCACCGCCGCCACGGCGTAGTTGGCGGCCATAGACGTACCGCTGCCGGAGCTGGATCCTCCGGATTCAAAACGCCGCCGGCCGTATGGGTTGAGCGTTTGTCCGCCCACCGCGCTGTAGCCCACGGGGCAGCCGGAGCAGAAGAAATAAGCCCATTCGCTGAGGTTGACCTTGCCGAGGATGATGGCGCCTTTGGTGCGCAGCCGTTCGGCAATAAAGGCATCGCCGGGGCTGTTGCCCATCAGGGCGACGGCGCCCGCGGTGGTGGGCATGCCCGCGGCGTTGATGTTGTCCTTGAGCAAAATGGGCATGCCGAAAATGGGATGCTCACCGCCTTTGCGTTCATTGTCTTTTTTGCGGGCCTCCGCAACGGCAGCCGGGTTGATGGCGACGATGGTGTGGAGGGTATAGTCTTTGTCGTTTTCGTATTTGAGGATGCGGTAGAGGTACCACTTCGTCAGCGCCTCGTAAGTCAGTTTGCCGGAGCGAATGTGCGACTGGATAGCGGGGATATCCTGCTCATAGATCAGTGGCATGAGCCGTTGGTAATCTTTCTCCGAAAAACCACTGATCTGCGGGGCGATGACTTTCCAAATATCGGTCTTATCCGACACTTTTGACTGGATGAGTTTGTACTGCATCCGCTTGATCTCGTGGTTGGCATTTTCGGCCAGTTCCTGCGACTCGTCGTAGGGCGTCCAGACGGGGATGACCAATGCCTTTGGCGGGGAGCATGTTGCGGAAAGAAGGGCGAACAGAAGAAGGAATAGCCTGGCGTTCATAAGGTGAGTTTTCAGTGGTGGCGACTCAGGTGGAAAAATAAGAAAAAACCGGCGTTCATCCCTGCTGTTAATCAAAAAGCAGCAAAGGCGCCGACGGCGCCTTTGCTGCTTTTTTATCAATGGAACACCAGTTTAGAAGTCAAACAAGTCTTCCAGGAAAGACTCCCGTTTTTTCTTTTTGGGACCGTATTCCCGGTAATCATCGTCGTAGTCTTTTTTGGGCTTGCGGGTTTCGAAGGGGTTGCTGTCCTTAGGGGCGGCAACAGAGCGTTCGATGATCTTGTCCAATTCGCCGCGGTCGAGCCAGATGCCGCGGCACTCGGGGCAGTAATCGATTTCGATGCCGTTGCGTTCGGTCATCATCAGGTTTACATCACAGTTTGGGCACTTCATATCGTCAGTGTTAATTGTTTCCCATGTAAACAAATTTCACTGGCTTTCGTTCTGCGGGAGTTTTCCTTATAGCCAAGACCTAGTGCGGTAAGTAGAAAGCAGTTTTCAAATTAAAGCTATAATCTGTCAACACGCTCTCCAACTTACGCTTGTTGTTACTGCTTTCAGGCGCTGTATTTTCAAGTAGTCCTGCAAACTCCCTGATAGCCGTCAAAATTTTTTGTTGTTTGCTTGCCGGCACTTCTTCCTTTTCGGTCTGTTGTTTTTTTCGTTCCAGGCTAACTTTAGCGATTTTCAGCACTTCATTGTCTTTTTCAAACTGAAGGAAGAGGTCGTCGATTAAAAGTGCGGGGATAAGCTGTCGCGTTGCGAGGTCGGCCGATAAAAGCCCGCGAATACAGTAGAATGCTGTTTTGTAGGTAAACTTCTTACCTGATTCCATCAAATGTATATTTCCCTTTGCGAGCGAAATATAATGATGGAATAATGCCTTAAAGTCAATGTTTGCGATCAGGTCTTGCTGAAATGCAGCCCAGTCAGGTAGTTCGTTGAAATAAACAATCTTTGCTCTAATCCATTCAAAAACGGTCGGATTGCTATTTGCCAGAAGTCCAAACATTTTATCGAGGTCGTAGGAAACAAAGTCAAAGTCACCGTCCATCACTTCAATGATGTCGCGGTGTTTTTTATAGTCAAAATATTGGCGTTTGGATTGAAGGTGAAAGCCACGAACGTCGAAGTCGCTGTCGGGGCTTGCTATGCCCCAGAGCCTGCTTCCGCTTTCAATGTAGAACAGCGGTACTTCTTCGATGCTTTTGAAAAGGTTGTCGATTTGATCTCTCATTTGAACGCTGCGCAGCACTTGAAGGCATCAAACTTTTTGGGTATTAACCTTCTCTTCAGATAATGGCCGATCTAAAGTCTGCATAAGTTTTACTGTTTGGAATACCTTCCAATATAACGCCTTTCTCCGAGATTTGATTCCTATAACTCATAAAGGGGTACCTAACGGTCAGGCTATATGATGGATGAAGCGATAGCGAATCTATCATCATAGCCGTTGTTGCCTGTGCATCCCATAACATGGCGTGGAGTACATTTAAGTCATAAACCGGGCAGCATACAACAACAATATAAGCCAATGGTAAAAAGTGTCAATAACAAATGCAGGGAGCCATCGTACGATTGTACTTACCCAACTATAACCAAATGCTCTCTTTAATGCAAAAAAGTAATAAGCAGCATTGATAATAGGTGTTGACAAAAATATTGATTCAGGAGCATGCAGGAAACCCATCATCAGCGCCAATACCCAAAACCATACAGATTGAAAAAGTGGAATCCAGGTATTAACATGTATTGTAAAAATCATTGCATCATAGTAGAATATTTTTTTTTCTATAAAGAACAGGGAATAGTAATAATGCATTGAGGGGAAGCAACAACACAAAAAGAGTATTATTCCCTGCTGTCATTTTCTTTGTGTAGGCAGATAGGTTTAGCTGACTATTGATCTGTGCCCGGTAGGCTTTAACTAATTGAATATGAAAATAGTCAGTAACCATCTTTATAAGAAAATCTACTACAGTTTTCTATATACATATCTCAAATATTATATCTTAGAGCTCAAGTAAATATCTCTCTTGGTTTAAATGATTCAGTATTGTTTAATAATTTACCATTTTTCAAGACTATATTATACATTGCATTT
>JABWAJ010000013.1 GCA_013361075.1 Saprospiraceae bacterium
GCCGCAGGGTAAATTTTTGATTGGTTATACCGGAACAATGGCCCTGGCCAATGCGCTGGAATCCTTTGTAGAAGCTGCCCGCCTGTTGAAAGACCACCAAAGCATCCATTTTTTGCTGGTTGGAGACGGGTACCTGAAAGCCGAACTGCAAAGCAAGTCGGCAGATTTGACGAACATTACCTTCCTGCCCAAAATCAGAAAAAATCAGGTGCAGGCCATGTTGAAGCAAGTGGATGTGTGTTTTGTCGGGCGCAATGATTCTCCATTGTTTCAGCATGGTGTTTCTGCCAATAAATACTTCGATTACATTCTGGCTGCGAAGCCGGTATTGGACGCCAACAACTACATCAAAGACCCTGTAGAATTATCGGGTTGCGGAATCATCGTCCGGCCGGAATCGGCGGAAGCGATCGCGGAGGGCATACTGGCTTTGTATGGGATGAGCCCGGCGGAGCGCGCGCAGTTGGGGCAGTTGGGGTATGCGTATGTCACAAAGCACCACAGCATCCGGTACCTGGCCGAGGAATACCTTGAGGTGATGGGGTGAGATGAACCGGGTTTTGTGCCTTTGTATCCAGGACGATAAGCATCGGGGTTTCTTTTTCGCCCTTAAGTGAAGATTTTGTAAAACAATCACCTGACAAATGCCGATCCTACTCACCGGCGCAACCGGTTTCCTTGGCAGCATCCTGAACGAAGCGCTATCCCGGCACGTTGAGGTGGTCACGCTTGGGGTTTCTGCCGGTAACGATCTGGTGGTGAACCTTGCCCTGGAAACACCACAACTCAGCCAGACGTTCGGGCAGGTGGTACATTGTGCAGGAAAGGCGCATTCGGTTCCGCGCAACGAGGAGGAGTCGAGGTTGTTTTACGCTGTCAACCACGAGGGCACCCTGCGTTTACTCAAAGGCCTGGAAGCCGCTCCGGCATTGCCCCGGCTTTTTGTATTCATCAGCACAGTAGCTGTTTATGGGCTGGAAGTTGGGGAAAACATTAGGGAAGACTACCCGTTGCTGGGGCAAACGCCTTATGCAAAAAGCAAAATGCTGGCAGAGGAAGCAGTTTTGCAATGGTGTGCCGCCAGGCAGGTGCGCTGCGTGGTTTTGCGCTTGCCGCTGGTGGTGGCTCCCAACCCGCCCGGCAACCTCGGTGCAATGATCCGGGCCATCAGGAAAGGGCATTATCTGGCCATCCGGAACAACAAAGCCGCAAAAAGCCTGGTTCAGGCGCAGGATGTTGCCGGGTTGGTGACGCAGTTGTGCCTTGCTGGCACCCCGCAACCTGAAGGAGTTTTTAACCTGACGGACGGAAGGCACCCTGCTTTTGGCGAAGTGGAAGCTGCTTTGGAAAAAATTTACGGGCGTCGGATTCGGTTCAGAATCCCATTGTGGGGTGCACGGATTTTGGCCCAAACCGGAGATTTTTTGCAGCGATTGGGATTACCTGCGCCCCTGAATTCAAATAAACTGGGCAAAATAACCACCACGCTTACCTTTGACGATGCAAAAGCAAGGCGGGAACTGGGCTGGAAACCGGGGGATGGGCTGGATGGGTTGCGCAGGTGAAGGTATTTTCGTTTTTCGGTTGATATTCAGGATTCTTATCCCTGCTGCCCGGGAATGTCAGTAATGGCGGACAACAAGTTTTATGCCTGTAAGAAAGCTCTAAACAACAAAGCCAATGACTTTTTTTGAAATAGATCAATTCATCAACCGTCAGGTAACCGGGCGCACAGAAAGCCTGTTCCGGCGGGATATAGAGCAGCATGAAGGGGAGCTGCGGGAGGCTATTGGCGGTAAGTCCGTTCTGGTTATAGGTGGTGCAGGCACGATAGGGAGCGCGTTCATCAAAGCATTGCTGCCTTTTATGCCTGGTAAGTTGTACGTGATGGACCTCAACGAAAATGGCCTGACTGAGCTTACCCGCGACTTGCGGAGTTCAACCGCTTTTCAGGTGCCGGATGATTACAAAACCTATCCGATCAGTTTTGCCGACCCGGTCTTTGAGAAAATATGGCAGCAAAGAGGTCCTTTTCATATTGTCGCCAATTTTGCGGCACACAAGCATGTAAGGAGTGAAAAAGACCAATATTCCATCGAAGCCATGGTTGAAAACAACGCCATTCGGGCGCAACACTTGCTGGAACTGATCTCCACCCGCCCCCCGGAGCATTTTTTCTGCGTTTCAACCGACAAAGCGGCCAACCCGGTCAACGTCATGGGGGCCAGCAAAAAACTCATGGAAGAAGTCATCCTCAGTTATGCTGCAAAGATAAAAGTTACGACAGCCCGGTTTGCCAATGTTGCATTTTCCAACGGCAGTCTGCCTGACGGTTTTTTGACCCGGTTGATGAAAAAGCAGCCGCTTTCCAGTCCGACGGATGTACGCCGCTATTTTGTCAGTCCGCAGGAATCCGGCCAGCTTTGTTTGCTGGCCTGCATTCTCGGCCGGTCGGGGGAAATCTTTTTCCCGAAGTTGTCGAGCGGAGCAATGAAAACATTCAGCGACATCGCCATTGCTTTGCTTGGAGAGTTGGGGTTGGAACCGGAATTGTGTGAAAGTGAGGAGGAAGCAAAGCACAAAGCTTTTAATTTTGACCCGGGGAAATCCGGTCGCTATCCCGTTTATTTTTTTGAGTCAGATACTTCAGGAGAAAAAGCATTTGAAGAATTTTATACCGAAACCGAAACCGTAGATTGGTCAAGGTTTGAAGCACTGGGCGTCATTCCCGGAAAACCAGGGATGCCGTTGCCCCAAATTGCTGACATTTTCAAACGGCTGACAGCGGTGTTCGGGCAACCCGAAACGACCAAAGCCGACATCATCCAGGTATTGACAGAAGCGCTGCCGGGTTTCCATCACCTGGAAACAGGGAAAGGTTTGGATCAAAAAATGTAGTTTGTGTACCCATTCATCAAGCGATTTTTCGATGTTTTAGCAGCATTGGCCTTGCTGTTGCTGCTCTTGCCACTGTTGCTGCCTGTTGCAGTAATCCTCAGGCTGACCGCAGAAGGGGCGGTTTTTTATTTCCAGCAGCGCATTGGCTTTCACAACAAGCCTTTTAACATCTGGAAGTTTGCCACCATGCTCAGAAACAGCCCGAATATGGGCAGTGGTACCATTACGTTGCGCCGCGACCCAAGGGTAACCGGCCCGGGGCGCTTTTTGAGAAAAACCAAAATTAATGAATTGCCCCAGATCGTCAACGTGCTGATCGGGGACATGAGCTTTGTTGGCCCCCGGCCTTTGGATGAGCGGGGCTTCCAGGCATACTCCAACGACGTCCGCACTGTCATTTACAATACCCGCCCGGGCATTACCGGCATTGGTTCGATTGTTTTCCGCGACGAAGAGCGGCTGCTGTCGCAACCCGGAGTGGATCCCAAAGCCTTTTATGCAAGCCACATTGCGCCGTACAAAGGCGCGCTGGAATTGTGGTATCTGCAAAACCAGTCTTTTGCCACCGACCTGAAATTGTTACTGCTCACCGCCTGGGTCGTGGTATTTCCAAATCCAAAGTTGGTTTATCGGATTTTTAAAAATTTACCGGAAAAGCAAGAAGCGTTGATGATTTAAAAGTTTGAAGAAATAAAAAATTAAATAAAAGTACTGGTGGATGGAAAGTTGAAGAAGCTCTAAATCCAATGTGCTATATTTGCATGCTTTAGGCAGGAAATGGTGTCATCGCCTGCCTGTTGTCTACTTTTTATTGTCTAATATCTGACGTCTAAAATCTAACGTCACACACAAGCATGAAAGCAATCATCAAAGTTTTCAAATTTGGGGGCGCTTCTTTGAAAAACGCCGACTCCATTAAAAACGTCGCAAACATTTTGAAGCGCTTTCGCGAAGAGCGCCTGCTTATTGTCGTTTCGGCCATAGGCAAAACTACGGACGCACTGGAAAAAGTGGTAGAAGCGCACAAGAACAAAACTGGGGAAGCCTTTGCATTGCTCGAATTGGTGAAAAAAAGCCATTACGAAATCGCAGATCAGTTGTTTGATCCCGGCGATCCTGTTTACGATGCTGTCAACGATACTTTTGTCGAAATCGAATGGGTGCTGGAAGAAGCCCCGCATGAAAACTACGATTTCATGTACGACCAGATTGTGTCGGTGGGCGAGTTGGTGTCTTCCAAAATCGTGCAGGCCTATCTGGTCAAAGCCGGATTGCCAACCCAATGGCTCGACGCGCGCGATGTCATCCTCACCGATGACATTTACCGCGAGGGCTGGGTACAATGGGAAGAAACCGAGGCGCGGTGTGAACGCATTGCCAAGCCTATGATCGAGAAAGGCGGGTTTGTACTTACCCAGGGCTTTATCGGCAGCACAAAGGAGAATTTTACCACGACTTTGGGGCGCGAAGGCTCTGATTATACTGCCGCTATTTTTTCCTATTGCCTGGATGCAGAAAGCATGACTATCTGGAAAGATGTGCCTGGTGTCCTCACCGGCGATCCGCGTATTTTTGACAATGTGGTCAAACTCGACCGGCTTTCTTACAAAGAGGCCATTGAAATGACTTATTACGGTGCGAAGGTCATCCATCCGAAAACGATCAAACCGCTGCAGAACAAGAGCATCCCGCTGTACGTAAAATCGTTTGTCAATCCTGACGGGGAAGGCACTTTTATTTCAAGCGAGGTGGACGAAGCTTATCCGCCTATGGTAGCCATCGAAAAAAACCAGGCCTTGCTGCATATTTCAACCCGTGACTTTTCTTTTGTTGCCGAGCACCACATCAGTTATTTGTTTAACCTGATCGCGGATTTTCGTCTGCAGGTCAACATGATGCAAAATACGGCCATCAGTTTTGTGGTCTGTTTCAACGACGTGGACGACAAAGTAGACCGCTTCATTGAAAAAATTGATGCTCAGTTCAAAGTCATCCTCGACCGCAATCTGGAATTGATCACCGTTCGCCATTACCGCCAGGACATCCTTGACAGCCTCAAAGAAGATAAAATTGTGTTGCTGGAGGAACGCGTTCGCAATACCCTGCAGATGGTGGTGAAATCCGTTCCCATGATGCGGAGAAAGGATACGGTGAATTAAGGCTAAGGAGTAAGTTGGCAACATGAGTCATTCCGAAGTTCGGTCCCATCGGGACCAAATGTCCGGCACACCCGACATTTCGCCCCGATGGGGCGTGAGCTTGTCGAAGGATGGGGCGTGAAAAAATTCGGGATGACTCATGTTGCTTCCTTTTGGGCAGATTTTCTTTTTTTAATTCCCTTCCAGCGCCTCCGGCGGGCGGATGTTGCTTTGCGTAGTAGGCAGGTTGATGTCTCCGCGCATGGATCGGCTGGTTCGGACACCCGAACGGCTGCTTTTCAGGTGCAGGTCGAACGAAAAGTCGAGCGTCGTCATATTGCTGTCGTCAATTTTGTCCAAAGGAAAAGTCTCAGCAGTTTCAAAGGTCAGGTAAAAACAGTGTTTCTGGGCGTCTCCGCGCACATCCGTCAGCCGCATGGCAACCTCCTGATTCCGCTGGCGCGCCAGAATATTGTCTACATAAGGCTGTACGCTGTAATCCACCGGATTTTCTTTGTCTTCTACATTTACGGTACATTTCCATTGGAGTGCAAAGCGCCGGTCTTCTTTTTTGCTTAAATCAAAAGCACCGCCGGTCAGGCTGACAAGGGGGTGCGCACTGGTTTGAATCGGTTCGTTCACCACAAAACTGAGGTATTCTCCGCCCACCGGTTTTTTGCTTCGGATTTCGTACGCAACATTCAGGCTAATGGGCCTGCCTGAAAGCGACCCCTGAAAATACCGAGGTGCAGCTTTTCCTGCGACGGTGAAGGTGCAACCGAAAGTTTGGTCTTCCGCATTAAAATAATATTTGGCATTCAGCGAAGGAATTCCTTCATACGCGTCGGTATTAATGGGTTTGATTTCCCAAAAACCTTCGGTCATGAATTCAGGGATGCCGGCAACGGACACCTGGTGCTGGTGGATGGCGCCTTCCGTCATCAGGGCAGATGCTGCTTCGGAGCCAGTTATTTGCAGCCGGTTGAAATAGTTGCGGATATCGGCAGGGGAGGGAAGAGGCTCAAACATGCCTTCTTTGGTATAATAATTGTCGAAATCAGCAAATACGATGGTTTCCCAATCGGTACCTGTAAATGAGGTAGCGGAAGTTTTGCCACGGCCCAGAGAAGCACTGATGCGTGAAGACAAAGGCCCGCTGAAATTGACGCCCAGTTCGGCCTCCACTTTTGCATTTTCCTCAGCGGTAGCAATGTGTTTCAGCAAGACTCCTTCAAATTCGCGGAGGTAATAGGCATTGTTTACAAAAGAAGGGTTTTCAGCATAGAATTTCCAGAGCAGGAGCATGGCTTCGGTGGTGCGGTCGTCGTTGGCCTGGAAAACAATACGCAGGGGAGAAACAAAAGAACCACAGAGTCCCACTACGGTAGATTGGCGGCGTTCGTCGCGGTCAAGTGCCGTTTTGAAGGCGGAATAAGGAGGTTCAATTCCGGCATCAAGTGCAGCTTTAAGGTAGCCACTGCAGTTTTTTGTCATCAGGAAGGCATCGAAATTTTTGTCCGGATCGAGTGCAAATTCTTCGCTCAGGCTACCTGCGCGCAGCAGTTGGCTCGGCGAAAATTTTACATCCTGAAACAAACGCTGGCGTTCTTCTCCTTTGAAAATGTAGTAAAAAAGACCACCTCCGCGAATGTCAGCTGTTTCCACTTTGGTCCGCAGGGTACGTTTTCCGATAAACCGGGTAATGTCTTGCGGGACATAATCGCGTTTTCCGTCTCCAAGATTAAATCCGCAATATTGGGTATGGAGTTTAAATTTTTCCTGCAGGGCATAACCCAGTGAAAAACGGGTATACGTGCGCAGTGGAGGCCAGCTCTCCAGCCGGTCTTTGTCCAATTTGTCTTTTGGTTGTGCTTGTACAGCAGCCATTCCGCACAAAATCAGCGAACATAGCAGGATAAGGTTACGCATTTTTGGATGTCTTTGCTTTACCGGATATACAGGAATGATGAAACAGAAAGATGACCGGAATGGCAACGTTATTCCGGGCAAATCTGATATATGAACGATTGAGAAAATTGCAGATGCGATTACTTCTGTAACGCAGAAAGTTGGTCTGCGTTACAGAAGCACAAGAGGAAAAAACAACTATTTACCGATTTGCAGGTGAAATGTTTACTGGAACAACTCCTGCAATTTTTGTTCAAGTGCCGGTCCGCGTAATCCGCGGGCAATGATGCGGCCTTCGCGGTCAACCAGCACCGTATGCGGAATAGACGATACGCCGTATTTTTGAGCTACGGCATTTTGCCAGCCTTTAAGATCGCTGACGTGATTCCAGACCAGACCGTCTTTCTGGATGGCTTCCAGCCACTTTTCTTTGTCGCGGTCGAGGCTAACGCCCAGAATGTCAAATCCTTTTGCTTTGTAGGTCTCATAGAGCTTGACGACTGCCGGGTTATCGCGACGGCATGGACCGCACCAGCTTGCCCAAAAATCTACCAGAACAATTTTGCCGCGCAGGCTGCTCAAACTCTGGGTTTTATCATCGGGTGTGGGCTGGGTAAAATCGGGTGCCATTGAGCCTTCAACAAAAGCTCTTTTGCGGTCGAGTTCTTCTGCCAGATTAGCTGCTGCGCCCGGGTCCTTAGCTTTGAAAGCTGCGATAAAGCTTTCCCCAAAATAAATGAACTCCGGGTTATTGGTTTGCTGCAGGATGTTGATGGCGCCACTCATCGCCATTTTATGGGCATCTGATCCTTTCGGAATGGCTTCCATGGATTTGGTCAGATAAGACCGTAGCTGGGCTGCAGGCAATTGGACGGCTACTAAAGTACTAGTGTAGCTTTTGAAAGCTTCGTACACCCAGGGAAGAGCATTGTAACCAGCGTCTTTGAAATCTACATGGCGGAAGTATTCACTTGCGAAGTAAGAAACTTCATCGGGATAAGCTTTGCCATGATGCGGATAACTCAGATAGGTATTGAGTGCCATGACACGCGCCAGGAACGGGTCGGCTTTTTTCAGCGAATCGAGCAGGAAAAGTTTACGATCATCCAGTCCCTTCAGTTGTTTGGAAATGTCTTTTTCATCCTGGGAGTTGGCTTCTGCGTTTTGAAGTTGCCGGTTGAAATAATTGGTACGGTCGCGAAGCTGGTTAATTTCACTTTTGAGCTTTTCGTAACCTGTGTTGATTTTCGATCCGCCAACCCGGGCGCTGCGCATGGCAGCGCAATTGCCACTAACGGAAATTGCACTTTCCGGACCCAGAATAATGGGCAGCAACTGATTTGGATCGTTGCCGATATAGTAGAACTTTTGCTCCGATTTTGGAATCTTAAACTCGTAAGTATCCGGTACTTCGGCGACAACAGTTTGTATTTCTTTGAACATCATCCCGTCAAACTGATAGACGCGCAGGATGTTTCCGCAATTCTGGACTTTGCAGGTTACCGTAACGGTTTCTTTGTTTTGTGGAGACAGCACGAAAAGCAAACCGATTAAACTCAGACCAAAAACTTTCATAGCACAAATTTTTGTCGCAAAAATAGCGCGAATCATTGGGATATGCAAAGATTCTGTTTTTGACCTGCCAGGTGATGCTTGACGAATGAAAATGCATGATTGTCTATTAAAGCCATACAGAGGGCAGAGTTTCTGGCTATTTTTGAACCTGAATTTAAATAACAAAAAAAATGGGATACCGACAAGAGAGCAATGGTGACAATACCACCCGATCCATTACGGGCATTGTGGTGATGGTTGTCTTTTTTATAGGGCTTTTCATCATCGCACGGTTTGTGCTCAAATTGCTGTATTGGTTGTCGCCGCTGTTGTTCATCGGGGCGATCATTCTTGACTACAAAACGGTGGTGGGATATGGCCAGTGGCTTGTCAACCTCGTGAAACGGAATACAGGTATGGGGATACTTGCTATCGTAGGCTCCCTGATCTTTTTTCCTTTTGTTAGCGCTTATTTACTGGGCAAAGCTTATTTGTCCAAAAAATCCAAAGACATTCAGGAGGAACAGCGCCGCCATCGGGAAGGGGATTTGATTGATTATGAAGAAATGGACAGCCGCCCTCTCGAATTTCCTGAAATGGAGCGTCGTCGCCGTTCTTCAGAGGAGGACGATCTGCTCGTTTGATTGCCGGCGTTTTCATTGAGGGGAATTTCCTGTGCTGGATTTACCTTGCCGGGGGGGTGCTGGCGCTGGCTTATGCGGCAGAAATAGCTCGTAGTTTGCATTTCTGGAAACAATTGCCCGAAACGGTTATTCCCGCTGGATTTAAACCAGGCACTGCCATTGCTGTTGTCATTCCCGCCCGGAATGAAGCAGCCAATATCGGTGCCTGCCTGGAGTCTTTGCTGCGCCAGGAATATCCACCGGACTTGCTGGAAATCATCGTGGTGGATGATTTTTCTTCGGATGCAACCCCTGAATTGGTTCGCCAATGCACCGACCCGCGGGTCCGGTTGCTGGAACTCAAAAATGAACCTCAACCCGGCGGACTTATTGCTTACAAAAAAAAGGCCCTGGAAACGGGGATTGCTGCTGCATCGGGTGCGCTTATTGTGACAACTGATGCTGATTGTGTCTTGCCCCCTCTGTGGTTGAATACGCTGGCTTTTTTATTCGAAAAAAGAAGTGCTGCTTTTATCGCGGGCCCGGTTAGTTTTTTTGAAGAAAAGAATCTGTTGGAGCGCTTTCAGTCGCTGGATTATCTCGGCATGATGGTGCTCACAGGGGCTGCGATTCAAAGGGGTAACCCCCATCTGGCAAATGGAGCAAATCTGGCTTATCCAAAAAACATTTTTGAAGCCATTGGCGGGTTTTCTGGTACGGATCACCTTGCTTCCGGCGATGACATGCTGCTCCTGCAAAAAATTGCTACACATCATGCCCATCAGGTTCGTTTTGCGAAGAGTGCCAAAGCATTGGTCCTTACTCATGCGAAAGAAACCCTTTCTGAATTTTTAAGTCAACGTTTGCGCTGGGCTTCCAAATCTGCTGCTTTCCGCAATGTAGGATTGCTATGGACTCTGGGGGTCGTATTTGCGCTGTGTTGGGGCATCCTGCTCAGTGCGCTGTTTGCTCCGTTTTTTGGAGTTGGGGTTTTAGGATTGTTTACCATGCTTTTCGGGATCAAAGCAGTAGCGGATTATGCCCTGTTGTCGGTGGCCTGCCGGTATTTTGGACGGGTAGATTTGCTTCGTTATTTTTGGCCTGCACAGTTTTTACATACCACTTATATTGCTTTTATTGGCCTTGCTTCCCTGTTTTACAAACGCTATGTCTGGAAGGGGCGCCCCGTTCGGTAAAACAAGGGCTTCCGGCACGTTTTTAAAATTGGAACCAGGATTGTACAAAGAATCGCCTTTTTAAATTTTCAGCCATACTGTTAAGCACAAATTGTCATGTCAATTCAAAAATACCTGCAACTTTCACCCTCCGTTCGGGAGGCTTTGGCTGCCCAACAACCGGTAGTGGCGCTGGAATCCACCATTATTGCACACGGGATGCCCTATCCGCAAAATCTGGAGACGGCCCTGCGGATGGAAAATGCTGTTCGCGAATCCGGGGCAATACCCGCAACCATTGCCATTCTGGGTGGAAAAATCAGGGTCGGACTTGATGCTGCTGACCTGGAATATCTAGCCAAAACCGGTCATCAAATACCCAAGGCCAGCCGTCGAGATCTGCCTTTCCTTTTATCGCAAGGCGCAAACGGAGCTACTACGGTTGCTTCCACGATGATCGGGGCAGATTTGGCAGGGATTCAAATTTTTGCAACCGGGGGCATTGGCGGGGTACATCGGGGTGCGGCACAGAGCATGGATATTTCCGCCGATTTGCAGGAGCTCGCCCGCACAAGCGTAGCCGTTGTTTGCGCTGGTGCAAAATCCATTCTTGACATTGGCCTGACGTTGGAATACTTAGAAACGCAGGGAGTACCGGTGCTGGGGTATCAAACCAATGAATTTCCTGCATTTTATACGAGGAACAGTGGTTTCGGGGTAGATTACCGGGTAGATACTCCGGAAATACTGGCAGAAATGCTGGAAGCCAAGTGGGTAACCGGCCTTCAGGGCGGTGTTGTGATTGCCAACCCTATTCCTGAACAGGTGGCAGCAGATGGATTAGCAATAGAACATGCAACGACCCTGGCTTTACAGGAAGCAGACGAGCAGGGAATTCGGGGAAAGGCCATTACTCCGTTTTTGCTGGCACGCATTGCTGCCCTCACCGGGGGAAAAAGCCTGGGTGCCAATATTGAACTGGCGTTAAACAATGCACGGCTGGCAGCTCAATTGGCTGTTTGTTATTCCCGCAGGGTACAGGGGCACTAAATTTTCTATCCCTACGGATGCATCATAACTGTAACTTTGCGCCGGTACAGAAAAAAACGACCATGCCAATTTCATACGATCAAATTCCTTCGCCAGCTTACGTGCTGGAAATGAGCTTATTGCGAAAAAATCTTGAGTTGATCCGGAATGTCCAGGAGGAAGCCGGCGTCAACATCATTTTAGCCTTGAAAGGATTTGCCCTTTGGCGCGTCTTTCCGATGGTAGGCCAATACCTTAAGGGGGCTACGGCCAGTTCGTTGAACGAAGCACGCCTGATTTATGAAGAAATGGGGGTAAAAGCGCATACCTATTCGCCGGCCTATCTGCCGGATGAATTCGAAGAAACGATGCGGTACAGCAGCCACATTACTTTCAATTCTATCCAGCAATACCTGCGTTACCGGGATGTATTGAAAACGTCGGCGGAGCCCATTTCTGCAGGACTGCGGGTCAACCCCGAGTATTCGGAAGTAGAAGTGGATTTGTACAACCCGGCGGCTCCTGGTTCGCGGCTCGGAGAGATGGTTGACGCTTTTGGCAGTGGCTTACCGGAAGGCATCGAAGGACTGCATTTTCACACCCTGTGCGAATCGTCATCTTTTGCGCTGGAAAAAGCCCTGGAGGCATTCGAATCCCGATTTTCTAAATTTTTTCCCCAACTCAAGTGGGTCAATTTTGGTGGCGGCCATCTCATGACCCGCAAGGGGTACGACCTCAACCACCTCATCGGTTTGTTGCGGCGCTTCCGGGAACGCTACAACCTGGAGGTCATTCTGGAGCCGGGCAGCGCGATTGCCTGGGAAACGGGCGTACTGGTGTCAACGGTATTGGACATCATTGAAAGCCGCGGCGTGCGCACGGCCATTGTGGATGTGTCGTTCACCGCCCATATGCCGGATACTCTGGAAATGCCTTACCGTCCGCGGATCATGGGTGCCAGTGCCGAGCCTGTTGCAGGAAAACCCACCTATCGCATTGGCGGGGTAAGTTGCCTTGCCGGTGATTACATGCAGGCGTATTCTTTTGACCATGAATTGAAACCGGGTGACCGCCTTGTTTTTGAAGACATGATCCACTACACAATGGTGAAAACCAGCATGTTCAATGGGGTCAGGCATCCGGACATTGACATCTGGCATGAAAATGATGAACTGGAAGTGGTCCGGCGCTTTACTTACGAAGACTATAAAGGCCGATTGTCGTGAAGCTTTTTGTCTATGGTACCCTGATGCGCGGTATGCCTTTTCCGATGGCGGCTTTTCTGGAAGAGCACGCAGAATTTGTTTGTGATGGTTGGTTGAACGGGCGCTTGTATGAACTCGGGGGGTATCCGGGATTGGTAATTTTCCCGGAAGGGGGAAGCAACCGCGTAACCGGCCATGTTTTTGAAATGGCAGATTCCGATGTGGTATTGACAAAGCTTGATGCTTATGAAATGATTGATCCGGTTGAGCCGGAAAAAAGCGAATACCTGCGGGTACAAATGCCCGTCAATACCGGGTTGGGTATCCTGGATTGTGCGGTTTACGTTTACAATCAATCTGTTGAAGGCTTGACAGAAATCCCGGAAGGTGATTGGCGCGCATGGTTTTATAGCCGGGAAAGCCCGGTTGATCCGGGGCGTTTTCGGGTAGGTGTATTTGAAAAGGGAAAAGGCAATACCTGATGTATTTAAAAAAAGTACCGCTTTTTCCCCATTTTCCCCAAAGACTGGCTTCCTTTCAATTTACCGCAGTCCCGCATTGATTTCTTCCAGCGCCTTTGAACCTGGGCAAAGCTCCGGCTGTTTCAGGGTGTTCAGCGGCTTATCGGTTGTGTCCAGCACGGTATGCAAGTCTTGCAAACCTTTGTCCAGGAAAATCAACCCCGTCAAAATTTCCCCTTTAGTCCGGGCTTGGTGGAGGGCATTCATGGCTGACCACCTGTTTTGCGGATCCCAATCTGCGGCTATTTTGTGGAGCCGGATCATAGACTCATCGTGCAGAGCAAGGTCTTTTGTACTACCCGCATCATATTGGGTTGTAATTTCCGATTTGATGGGCACAAAATCAATGGTTGCAGTCGCCTCCAGGTGTTCCCGGACGTAGTCGTAAGACTTGGTAGAGCCAGGGTTATTGTTGAAGGTGACACAAGGAGAAATGACGTCAATAAACGCGAAGCCCGGATGGGCCATAGCTGCTTTGAGGAGAGGAACGAGCTGGGTTTTATCGCCTGAAAAACTGCGCGCAACAAAGCTGGCTCCCAATTCGAGGGCCAACCCGGCCAGGTCAATCGCCTGAAAAGGATTGGTATGCCCGGATTTGCTTTTTGAGCCAAGATCTGCCGTAGCAGAATCCTGCCCTTTTGTTAGCCCATAACAACCATTGTTCATTACCAAATAAACCATATTCAGGTTGCGCCGGATGGCGTGTACGAACTGTCCCATGCCAATGGATGCGGTATCGCCGTCGCCGGAAACGCCAAAGTAAACCAGGTCGCGGTTGGCTAAATAAGCGCCTGTAGCCACAGAAGGCATACGGCCATGAACAGAGTTGAAACCATGCGAATTGCTCAAAAAATAAGCCGGCGTTTTGGAAGAGCAACCAATGCCGGACATTTTTGCAACGCGGTGCGGCTCAATGGCCAACTCGTAACAAGCCTGAACAATAGCACCGCTGATGGAGTCGTGTCCGCAACCTGCGCACAGGGTAGATAGTGCGCCTTCGTAATCTTTCTGGGTATATCCGATTTCGTTGACCGGCAAATGCGGGTTCCTGAACCGGGGTCTTGTGTATGTCATACCGTAGCGAAATTTGCAATAATTTGTTTAACAATGGTGTCTGCAGTGATGGGCATGCCGTCGTAGTTGAGTACCGGAATCAGTTTTTTCGGGTCAATACCCAGTTCATTGATGAGCATAGAGCGCATTTGTGCATCGCGGTTCTGTTCCACGACAAAAACCAGCTCGTGATCGGCAATAAACTGCCCGACAGATTCCGGGAAAGGAAACGCCCGCAGGCGCATGCTGTCTAAATGAATGTCTTGTTCTGCCAGCAGCTCGATAGATTCTGCTGCTGAGTAAATCGAAGTGCCAAAAAAGATCACCCCGCAATCGTTTGGTGTAGCTGCCTGGACGATTTCCGGGGCTGGTACCAATCCTTTCGCTGTATCCCATTTTTTCAGCAAACGGTCAACATTGCGTTTGTAAGTTCCTGAATCTTCGGTATATCCTGCGTATTCGTCGTGTGAGGTACCACGGGTCACATAAGCACCTTTAGCCGGATGAGTACCCGGGTAAGTCCTGTATGGAATGCCGTCGCCATCTACATCGAGATACCGCCCGAATTTTGGAATGTTTTCCAATTCTTCGGCATCCAATACCTTACCCCGGTCGTAAACCCGGGCATCGTCCCATTCAAAGGGTGCTGTCAGGTGGTCATTCATCCCCAGATCGAGGTCTGTCATCACAATAATGGGCGTTTGGAGCCTTTCTGCGAGGTCGAAAGCAGCAACCACATCGTCGAAACACTCTTTGGGCGTACTTGGGAACAACAATACATGGCGGGTGTCTCCATGTGAGGCATAAGCTGAAGCAATCAGGTCTGCTTGTTGGGTTCGGGTAGGCATCCCCGTAGAAGGGCCAGCCCGTTGTACGTCAATAAGCACTGCGGGGATCTCTGAAAAATAAGCGAGGCCTAAAAATTCAGACATGAGGGAAACGCCCGGCCCGCTTGTAGCGGTAAAAGACCGTGCGCCATTCCAATTGGCACCAATCACCATACCGATGGCTGCCAGTTCATCTTCCGCCTGTACGATCGCATAGTTTTTTTTGCCGGTTTCAGGATCCGTTCTGAATTGTTCGGCATACTCGCTGAAAGCCTCAACAACAGAGGTAGAGGGGGTAATCGGATACCATGCTGCAACCGTAGCGCCGGCAAAAACTGCCCCCAGGCCACAAGCAGAATTTCCGTCTATCAAAATGCGGTTGCCTACCAGATCGCGGCGCTCCAGCCGGATGTGAAGAGGATATTCGTAATGGTCGTGGATGTATTGTATGCCCAGTTGGAGTGCCTTAATATTAGGAGCAATCAGTTTTTCTTTGCCCAAAAACATTTCAGCCAGTAAGGTTTCCAGTACGGCAAATTCGATGTCTAACAAGGCAGATAAAGCGCCGACATAAATGATGTTTTTAAACAACTGGCGCTGGCGGGGATCAGCGTACTCCCGGAGACAAATCTCCATCAGCGGAATCCCGATGTAGTGGATGTCCTCCCGGATGAATTCCCGGTGCAGGGTTTTGGTGCTGTCGTAAAGGAAATATCCGCCCGGCTTGACAGAAGCGATGTCTTTGGGCATGCTTTGGGGGTTCATGCACACCATAAAGTCGATGCCTTCCCGGCGCCCAAGGTATCCTTTTTCACTAACGCGTACCTCGTACCAGGTTGGCAACCCCTGGATGTTTGAAGGAAAAATATTTTTGGGTGTAACCGGGATGCCCATCCGGAAAATTGCCCTGGCAAAAAGCCCGTTTGCACTGGCCGATCCGGTACCGTTGACGTTGGCAAACCGGATCACAAAATCATTAATCGCGGAGAGATGTTGCATGGGTATTGTATTCAATCCTTTTTTGTCAGTGAATGGTAGTTTAAATGACCGCTCCCGGAAGTTTACAGGCTTTGGTAACGGAGTATAAATATTGCTGCATGTCCCAGGCTGCCGTAGGGCAGCGTTCTGCACACAGGCCGCAGTGAAGGCATACATCTTCGTCTTTGACCATAACCCGGCCCGTTTTCAACAGGTCGGAAACGGACAAATACTGGGAGGTATTGGGGGCCGGCGCAATGAGGCGCTGGCGCAATTCCTCTTCCGGGCCAGTGGTGGTGAACGTGATGCAGGAAGTCGGGCAAATGTCCATACAGGCATCGCATTCGATGCACCGGCTCGTATTGAAAACTGTTTGAACATCACAGTTCAGGCAGCGTTGGGCTTCTTTGAAACCTACGCTCAGGTTAAAACCCAACTCCACTTCTACTTTGCGGTTTGCCAGTGTCATGGTCTTGTCGGCTTGCGGCACGACATAGCGGAGGTCGTCTACAACGGCGTTGTCGTAACTCCATTCGTGAATCCCCATTTTCTGGCTGACCAAATTGGTCATGGGATCCGGGCGTTTTTGCAACGATTCTCCGCGGCAAAACAGATCAATGGACACTGCCGCCTGGTGGCCGTGTGCCACTGCTGTAATGACGTTTTTAGGCCCGAAAGCCGAATCGCCTCCAAAAAACACTTTTGGATGGGTTGACTGGAAGGTTACGGAATCCACCATGGGCATTTCCCATTTGTCAAATTCGATGCCGAGGTCGCGTTCAATCCACGGGAAACTGTTTTCCTGCCCAATTGCCATCAGGACTTCATCGGCTTCAATAAATACATCGGGTTCTCCGGTTGACACCAGTGACCTTCTGCCTTTTTCGTCGTACACGGCGTGTACTTTTTCAAAGGTCATGCCTTTCAGTACGCCGTTTTCAGTAACAAAAGATTTGGGCACGTGGCAATCCAGTATCGGAATGTCTTCGTGCATGGCGTCTTCTTTTTCCCACGGCGAGGCTTTCATTTCTGAAAAGGGGCTTCGCACGACCACTTTTACTTCATCTCCGCCAAGGCGGCGCGAAGTTCTGCAGCAGTCCATCGCGGTATTGCCGCCACCCAGTACGATGACTTTTTTGCCAATTTTTGACGTGTGTTCAAAAGCCACACTGGCCAGCCACTCGATGCCGATATGGATGCTTTGAGCTGCTTCCCAACGTCCGGGCAAATCAGGTAAATCACGGCCTCTCGGCGCACCGGTTCCCACAAAGATGGCGTCATAATCTTTTTCCAGGACTTCTTTCAGGCTGGAAACATACGTTTTCAGATGCGTATGGATGCCCATGTCCAGGATGAAGTTGACCTCTTCATTGAGTACCTCTGCCGGGAGCCGGAAGCTGGGGATCTGGCTGCGCATCATGCCGCCCGCCAGGTCCTGTTCATCATAAAGGTGAATTTCATAACCGAGAGGGGCAAGATCCCGGGCAACGGTCAGCGAAGCCGGACCGCCACCGATCAGGGCGATGCGTTTGCCGTTCTTTGTTTCGGCAGGTTTCGGCATCAGGTGTTTGACGTCTCCTTTATGGTCTGCTGCAACCCGCTTCAGGCGGCAAATGGCTACGGGTTCTTCCTCAACCCGTCCCCGGCGGCAAGCTGGTTCGCAGGGGCGGTCGCAGGTGCGTCCCAGCACACCGGGGAATACATTGGATTCCCAATTGACCATGTACGCTTCCGTATATTGTTCTGCAGCAATGAGTCTGATGTATTCCGGTACAGGCGTATGTGCAGGGCAGGCATACTGGCAATCCACTACTTTGTGGAAGTATTCCGGATCTTTGATGTCGGTCGCCTTCAAGTTTCTTTTTTTAGTTTCCAAAAACGGCTGTTAATATACTTTGAGAATTCAATTCTGCAAAATTGTTTTTCAAAAAAGAAGGATGAAGGCAGAATAAGGGCTGTGACAGCAATTAGTTTCGGTTTAACGATGCGGCTATCAACGCTTCCAGCACTTTCAGATCAATATCCGCCAGCTTGTTGATGTAGAGGCAACCCACACCCGTTTTATGCTTGCCTAACTTTTCAAGCGCAGCAGCATGCTCCCGGATGTTGGTAATCAGGTACAACGACAGATTTGCTTTCCGGGGTGAAAAACCAAGCCGGAGCCAGTCTACCTCTCTGCCGGTCTTAGGGCTTTTGTACCGCACCTGGCCAAAACCGATGATAGAGGTGCCCCACATTTTTGGTTCTTCCCCGGTTGCTTTTTTCATCATTTCCAAAATCACAAAACTGTCTTTGCGCTTTTGTTCATCGGTAATGCTGTTGATGAAATCCTCCACGCTTTCGGAGGTTGGTTTTGTTTTTATTTCAGCTATTTTGAATGATTTTTTTGTTGGATAATTATTTTCTATAATATTTTATTCTATAGTATTTATTTCAAAATTTCTGTTAATTTTTTTGTAAAAGCTTCGCTATAATGTGAAGCGTTTGTGGTTACGATTTCCCTTAAAATTACTTTTTGGCCTTCCCAGCCATCGGTAGGGTTTGCGTTCATGAATTTTATGAATTCAAGGATGAATTCTTCATTGTACTCTGACGACCATTGACTTTTCATCATAGTGCTCATGCCGTATTTTACAGCATCAAGGAAAATAGCCAGCCCATCTTCCTTATCATTGCTGGCTACTTCTTTATAAGCTGAAAATAAATCTAAATAAATATTTTCCAGAACATATCCCCTGGATTCATATTCCTTGTATTCATAAATATTTTTGAACCAAATTTTACGCCACCAATTGCAGGGACAAATCTCCTGTTTGGCAGGCAATCTTTGATGCAATAAGTTCCATGCCATATTTTCAAGAAATTGTGGCGCTATTTCTTTCTCTTTTTTTATTTCTTCGATGATCTCGGTTTTGAAAGGATGCCAATTAAAAATTGTGTATAGGTAATACACTCTGTTCTCCGGGCTTTCATAGTTTTTAAAATGGATAAATGCCTGATTGAAAATTTCCCAATTTTTGAGGACAATTTCAAATTCAATCCTGCTCTTATAATAAGTTGCCAACTCCCAGTCTGAAATGGTTGAATTCTGGATAGCACCATTATAAGCTTCTTCGTCTATCCACAAAGTTGATAACTCCCAATAACCTCCGACTGGAAAGAATTTTCCTTGCAAGGTGTCCTTTTTGACAAAAATCACAATGGAATGGCCAACTAAGGAGCTATCAATACCAGATATTTTAAAATTCTCGGCTGATGCAAATTGATCAATCTGGATGACTGTTTCTTTAAGTTTTACCTGAGAATAGTCATGCGTAATTTCAATTTTTCCCTTATCGTCTATTATTTTGCCTTCCAATACATAATCTGCTTTCCTTAAGTTACAATTGATGTCAAACCAGGGGAGCTCGGCCGCATGTGCCATCAAAACCGTCAATAAAAAAACTAAGGACAGGAGTGGTTTCATCTTCATGTTCATTTTTGTTGTTAACTTTTATCAGGCATTTTTTCTTCACTATTCAAAGGTGCGTATATTTTTTCATAGTTGGCTCCTATTCCCCATTCATACCCCAATACCCGCCATCCCCTCACTTTTTCAGTCATTGACTCAATAAGGTTTCCATCTCATTGAATTGCTGCTTATTTTCGTGGTTTGTCGATACTGATGAACAATTATGATCCGGACTGGCAGAGACACGTATCCATTCAACAGAACAAAGGGCCGGCGCTTTTTTGCGGGAGCAGCCTGTTGCTTTTTGTTTTGTCTGACTTTGCATGCACAACTTCCGGATTACCATTTGCAGCTTTTCGGGTACGCTGAAGGCATCCGGGCAGGAAACATCCTTGGCCTGACAAAGGACAACAAAGGTTTTGTCTGGATCCTGTCGCCCAGGGTGGTGCAGCGTTACGATGGCCGGCAGGTCAAAAACTTCAAAGCGGAAGGGGATTTGCGCCATATTTTTTGCGACAGCAAAGGCAGGGTTTGGATATCTTCCATTGAAAAGGTTTTTCGCTTTTTTGACGATTTCCGGGGCTTCCGGGAAGTGGAGGTGGTCAAAGTAGATTCGCTGGCTTATGACGGGCCCATTTTTGAAATGCCCGACCAATCGGTGTGGGTGCTCACCAGTTCCGGGTTTTGCAAATACGATGAAAACCAGCAACGGTTTTTACCTGATTTACAGGGTATTCCATTACCCCAACCTTACAACATCAATTCTTTTACCCGCTTTGGGTACACCCTTTTTTTTAGAAAAAAAACGACCTATTACGCATACAATACGCAGCAGAAAACATTGAAGTCACTACCCGACCGTGCTTTATACAAGGCATTTGCGTTGGATGAAAACACCGTATTGGCCAGCACCTGGAACAACAATTCCCTGTGGTACGATTTTGAATGCGACACCATCTTCCAGGCTGATTTGCCCCTGCATTTTCAAAACAAAGCCAATCCGGCGCTGCGGGTTTTTGACGTTGCCCGGTTTGCTCCGGATCGCTATTTACTGGTTTCCTGGCAGGGGCTGTTTGAATTCCGGCGCAGCACGGGGACTTACAAAAAGCTAAATCTTTTCCTGAACGGCAGGCCCATTACGACCAATGATTTTGCCCTCTTGCTGTCGCTCGAAAAAACGGATCATGAAGGTGGCCGGGTAGCCTGGCTGGCCACCCAGGACGGTATCGCACGCTTGGTGGTGAACCGCCAGCAATTGGGCTTGATTCGTTTGCAGCCCCCCGAGCAGGTTTGGGAGTCCTCCGTGAATTACGTACGCCGTTTTGCCGAAGACGATCGCGGCAATCTTTGGGCCGCTACCGGTAATGGATTGGCTTGCTTAAACAAGGAACAACGCCGCTGGCTGTTTTTTCCTCCGGTTGCCGGCGCTGCGGATCGGCTGGCGTACCCGTCCGTTCGGGGCTTAGTCTTCGACGGAAAGTACCTGATCGTAGGGCCTACGAGCCTGGGCCTTTGGTTGCTCGATCCGCATACCATGCGCTACCGCCGCCCCATTTACCCGCCGGGAGAGGAAGGACGCAGGGTTCAGCAACTCAGCGAAGGCGACTTCGTGGATGAAATCAATACCCTGAATAATGGAGATCACCTCGTTTTTGGCAGAGATGCCATGTATCTGCTCGATGGGAAAACGTATCTATTGCGCCAGCTCGACCTCCCGCCGGCAAAAGAGAATGCCAATTTTGCGGCACAAGGTCCGGACGGAATCGTTTGGATAGGCACCTACAAAGGCCTGCACTGCTTAGACGCACAATTGAATTACCTGCACGCAGCGCCGTTGTCCAAAATGCCGACTTGCTTGTTTATGTGCGATTCGGGGGCTTTGCTCGTTGCCAGCGAAGACGGGTTGTTTGAAGCACGTTACCGAAACGGTCAGGCGGAGGTGCGCAAACTGACCAATGCATTCGACAAAATGCAACTCAATACAATAATTCAAGATAAAAACGGCATTATTTGGACGACCGGCGAGCTGGGCATCCATCGCTACGACCCGGCGAGCGGCCGTATTGACCTCCTGGATTACGCGGACCAGGTTCAGGGCTACGGATTCAACGCAAACGCCTGGTTCAGAAGCGCTGACGGGACTGTTTTTTTCGGTGGGAACAACGGGATCAATTACCTGACCCCAGAAACTTTCGGGCTGCCGGATTCGCTCTCAGCTGTGTTTATCCAGCACATCCGCATTGATGGGAACGACACCCTGTTCTACCATTTGCCGGAAAGGCCCGAATTGGAATATTTCCAAAAATCCATCGAAGTGGAGTTTGCTGCGCCTTTTTTCAATAACCCCGATAAAATCCAATACCGCTACCGGCTTGAGGGGTACGACCGCGATTGGAAAACGATTGGCAATACGCCATCGCTGCGCCTGACTTCATTGCCTTCCGGCGCCTATACGCTAAGGGTGCAGGCCAGCCTGAATGGCATGGACTGGACGGAAGCCCGGAATCCTTTTGCTTTCAGCATTGCGGCGCCTTATTGGAAAAAAGGGTGGTTTGTGGCTTTGATGCTGGCTTCGGTGGGAGCAGGAATCTACGCGTTCATCCAAAACCGCAACCGGAAATTGCAGCAAAAGCAGGAAGAACTGGAAGCCGAACAGGTCATCAATTATTTTGCAACCAGTATGTATGAGCGCGCCACGGTGGAGGAAATTCTCTGGGACGTGGCCCGCAATTGCATTGGTCGGTTGCAGTTTGAAGACTGCGTGATTTACCTTTTTGATGAACAGCGCGGGGTGCTGGTTCAGAAAGCGGCGTACGGGCCCAAAAGTCCGCAACAATTTGAAGTTGTGGCTCCTTTGGAAATCCCGCCGGGCCAGGGCATTGTTGGTAGTGTGGCGGCAACCGGTAAATCTGAATGGATCCGCGACACCCGCAAGGATACTCGGTATATCGTGGACGACTGGCGCCGCCTGTCTGAAATTGCCGTGCCGATCTTGTCGAACAACCGGGTTATAGGCGTCATTGACTGCGAACATTCGGAGCGGAATTTTTTTACAGAACGGCACCTGTCCATTCTCACCACCATTGCTTCGCTTTGCGCAAATAAAATCAACCGTGCAAAAGCCGAACAGGAAAAAGAAGCCGCCAAAAAAGTGCTGGACGATACCCAGCAAAAAATGCGCGAAGTGGAAATGCAGGCGCTGCGGGCGCAAATGAACCCGCATTTTATTTTCAACTGCCTCAACTCCATCAACCGCTATATTGTGAAAAGCGACCAGGCCACCGCTTCGTTGTACCTGACGCGGTTTGCCAAACTCATTCGCCTGATTCTGGACAACTCGAACAGCAAAAATGTGGTGTTGTCCAACGAACTGGAGGCGCTGCGGCTCTACATTGAAATGGAATCTCTTCGCTTTGCGCAAAAATTTCACTGGTGCATCGAAATGGATGAATCGGTGAACCCCGACAGCATCGAAGTGCCGCCCCTTATCATCCAGCCTTTTGTGGAAAACGCCATCTGGCATGGCCTGCTCCACAAAGACGAAGCCGGCTATCTTTGTGTCAGCTTGCGCATGATTGATGACAATATGCTGGAATGCACCGTGGAAGACGATGGGGTAGGGCGGGAGAAAGCCAAAGCCCTGAAAAGCAAAAGCGCAACGACCCGAAAATCGCTGGGTATGCAATTGTCGGAAGACCGCTTAACCCTGCTGAACCAGCACGCGCAACTGAATTCGAGCATCGAAATCATTGATTTGAAAAAGGAGGATGGCCGGGCCGCCGGGACGAAGGTTGTGGTGCGGATTCCAGTGTGAGTAATGGTTATTTGTTATGGGTGGTTAGTGGGGAGTATTGTTGTAGGTTGATCGTTGTAGGTTGGTCGTTAGTTCCAATAACTTTGACACACTTTATTGAACACTCCCAAACACTCTCACGTCAACTACCTCGCGGCTCCAAAATCTAACAAACAACGATGAACAGACAACGAACAACGGTTTCCAACATGATCGTGAATGCTCACTAATTCGCAACCCCAAACCCCAACGAACAACGAATAACGATCAACGAACAACGATATCCATGATCAACTGCATCCTGATAGACGACGAAAAAAACAGTCTGGAAATGATGGAATGGCTGCTGGGCAATTATTGTCCGCAGGTAACGATCCAGGCCATGTGCGCTTCCGCGGAAGAAGGCATTGCCGCCATCAACCGCTTTCAGCCTGATGTCATTTTTTTAGACATCGAAATGCCGCACATGAACGGTTTCGACATGCTGGAGCAGTTCGAAAAGCTCAGTTTTGAGGTCGTGTTTTGCACAGCCTACGACCAGTTTGCCATTAAAGCCTTCAAATACAGTGCATTGAATTACCTGCTTAAACCCGTAGATCCGGCCGATCTGCAGGAAACCATCCGCCGCATTGAACACCGGCGTTCGACGCCTACCCGCGACCAGATTGACTTGTTGCTGCAAAGCATGCGCCGGCAAGACAGAGTAAGCCCTGCTCGCATTGCCCTGACCACCAACGACGGCCTGATTTTTGTGACCACGCAGGATATTTTGTATTGCGAAGCCGAAAGCAACTACACCAAAGTAGCGCTGACCACCGGCAAAAAAATGGTGGTGGCCAAAGTGTTGAAAGACTTAGACGAAGCACTTGCCGGCCCCGATTTTTTTCGCGTCCACAACTCTTTTCTCATCAACATCAACCACATCAAAAAATTCGTACGGGGCGACGGCGGCTACGTCGTGATGAACGATGACGCCGTAATCAGCATTTCCCGATCCCGGCGGCAGGCTTTTATGGATTTGTTCGCGAAGTTTTAATGTGATTTCGGACCTTAATTGCCGAAAAGGAATGTTTTTGAATTCAGGAATATCCTGTTTTACTTCGTAGCCTCTGCGTCTAAAATTTCCCGCAAAACTCGTCCCGCAAGCAGGAGCGTGCAAAGGATACGCCAAGTCCGCAAAGTAAGACGCCCTCCTTAGCATCCTTTGCTAGAACTTTGCGCCTTTTCCTTGTATTGAACCGCTTTACCAGAGAGCGCTGGCTGTGCATACTTTATCCGTACATTTACTTAATGCTCTGCTGGAATTTAGCCGGATGGTCATTGCTTCTGGTTTATTTCTACTTTTTGAGCCCAAAATGTCTTTCCCGAAGGGAATC
>JABWAJ010000416.1 GCA_013361075.1 Saprospiraceae bacterium
AAAAGAGAACAGTTGGAACGGACCGTCGCCATCATGTGCCGTATCGCCATGAAAGTCAGGACTCACACCATCGGCACCGTCCATTCCGGCAAACGTCATGATGGTTTGAATTAAAAAAATCAAGCTGCTGACCAGCGCAACCGACCAAAAAGCCTTTAGCGTGGGGTCAAGGTTTTGAAAGAGTTCGAGCATGGTAAATGACGATTTCGTTTGGCTAATGTTAATGTAATAGCACAACTGGTGCAAAAGCAGAAATTCTGCTTTGCAAACCCGGTGTAAATCTTGTTAATTATCCTTCAGGATACCAATTGTTCAGAAACCGGCTGGCCGGTAAGCGCTGTAAGATCGGGCAATATTCAAAGTGTAAGGAGCGCCGGATAGCAGAAGCTCAATGTTTCATTTTGGTTGTGTTTGTTTGATGGTTCAATATTTGGGGAATTCTTTCCTTTGCCATTCAATTTTACGATGAAAGGCGTTTTTTTTCAGTTAAACATATCTTAAAAAGCGAATATTGTTGAAAGTATCTTAAAAATTCAATGCAGCCCGCATCTTTTTGAAAATGGCTGTATTTTCATAGATCCCCCCAAACAATTCTGCACCCGGGCCATAGGCAAAAACAGGAATCATACTGGCTGTATGCCCTTTGGTGGTAAAGCCAGGCACGATGGAATCCGTGGAAGAACCCAGCATGATGGCGTAACCGCCCGTTTCATGATCAGCCGTGACGATGACAAGGGTGTTGCCGTCTTCTGCTGCAAAATCAAGCACAGCGCCAATGGCTTTGTCAAAATCCAGCATTTCATCTATGATGTACTGCGAGTCGTTGGCATGGCCACCCCAGTCTATTCGAGAACCTTCGATCATGAGGAAAAAACCTTTGCTTTTGCTGCGCTGGTTTAAAAAAACCGGGGCCAAACGCGATGCAGCAGGCAGGTAATCACGCCCCGAAGCGGTGGGCACCGGGTCGCCTTCGGCTGTGAAAAAGCCAAAATTTTTATTAAAATCAAGCACCACATCGCTTAATTCCTGTTTTGCCAGGGCACTGATTACGTAGTTTTTGGCTTCCAACTCCTTCCAAAGGTCGCGGTCGTCGGTTTTGCGGCGCTCGAAATATTGCCGGCCACCGCCGATGAACAAATCAATGTCCGTTTTCATGAAATCGGCAGCAATGTCTTCGTACTGATCGCGGGAACGCACGTGGGCATAAAACGCTGCCGGGGTCGCATGGGTGATGGAAGAGGTGACTACCAACCCCGTTGCCAATCCTTTGCTTTCAGCTTCCTCCAGAATGGTAGGTACTGAAACAGCATCTTTATCCACGCCGACAGCACCGTTGTAGGTTTTGACGCCGCTGGCAAAAGCAGTGGCTCCTGCGGCAGAGTCAGTAACCAAATCACTGCTGGAATAGGATTTGTGCAGCCCTATGACGGGAAAGCGCTCGAGGTTTAATTTATTGCCGTTTCGGTATAATCCTGCACTGATTTGGGTAAGTCCCATGCCATCTCCAATCATCAGGATGATGTTGAGCGGGCGTTTGTTTAATTTTTTTGCCTCGTCTGCTTCAGTAACCGGATTTTGTACAGGCGCAGCCGGGCTGCATGCGACCATAAAGAAACCAATCAAAAAAAACAACTTTTTGACTTTCATTGTTTTATGTTGAGTTTTCAAGCAAGGACATACCTTTTCCCAGGCAGCGCTGCCACCATGCCTTTGAATTCAAGTTCCAATAATAACGTTGCCATTTCACTATTGGTTACGCGCATTTCAAAAGTCAACTGGTCAATGCTCATTGCTTCCTGGCGGCCCAGCAAAGCTACCACAGTTTTTTCCGGCTCGCTCAATTCCACAAACAATTCCTGCTGAAAACCTTTTTTAGCACCGGATTCTGTCCAGCGCATCGTGTATGCAATATCGGATGCATTTTCGATGAGTGCTGCTTTATGGGTTTTAATCAGGTGGTTGCAGCCTTGCGAAAACTTGTCTTTTAGCCGGCCGGGCACTGCAAAAACATCTTTGTTGTATTCGTTGGCAAAATTGACGGTGATGACTGACCCTCCCTGCAATGCTGTTTCCACTACAATTATAGCATCTGAAAGGCCGGCGATGATGCGGTTGCGCATGGGGAAATGTTCGCGCTCCGGTCCGGCCCGGTGTCCCAGTTCGCTTAAGATGCCCCCTCCCTGTTCGATCATTTGGGCGGCCAGTTGTTTGTGGCGGTAGGGGTAAATTTGCGCCAAGCCATGCCCGAGCACTCCAAGGGTGGGTTGGCCGGTCTGGAGCGACTTTCGGTGTGCAACTGCGTCAATACCAAGAGCCAGCCCGCTTACAATGACCACCTTATAATCTGCTAAGCTTTCTACCAGTTCTTCGCAGATGCCGATGCCGTGAACCGTCGGCTGGCGGGTACCCACAATGCCTATGGTACGTGGTGCATTCAGGTCAATGTTGCCTTTGCAGTAGAGCATTACCGGACTATCAGGAAAATGCCGCAGGCGCTCAGGGTACTTTTTATCCAAATAAAACAAAGGCTCGATGCCGTGTTTTTCAATAAAAAGAATCTCGTCTTCAGCTGCTTTAAAATAGTCGCGCTGCAGAATGGCCTGTACGGTGCGTTCACCAATGCCGGGAATTTTCAGGAGTTCTTTTTTGTTGGCCTGAAAAACCTCTCGTGCACTGCCGCAATAACTTACTAAATTCCGTGCGGTTACTGACCCGACCAAAGGTGCCTGTGTAAGGGCAATCTGGTACAACAAATCGTCCATGTCTGTTTTTGTCCGGAATCCCCGGAACTTGTTGTTTGATGGTTAACAAATCAGACAACAGCACACCCTGAATGCGGATTGCAGGCGACGATGATTATTGGAAATTCGACATGAAACGACACGAATGCCCGGGATGGGCGCAAACGTAACTTAAATTGATGGCTGTATTACGGCTGCAAGATAAGTGTTTTAACAATGCCCCGCCGCATTGTGAAAAAAATAAAAATTGCAATAAGCATTATGGCGGCTGACCCCAATTCCCTATTGTTCAATTTCTGAAACCTTATGTCTCACAAAATCAAAAATGGCTTTGGCAATGTCTGTGCCGCTTGCTTTTTCGAGGCCCTGAAAGCCCGGTGCAGAGTTGACCTCACAAATGATGAATCCGGCTTTGTCAAACAGCAGATCAACCCCCGCCATTTCCAGCCCAAAAACCCCGGCCACAGCCACAGCAAGTTTGGCCACATCGGGGGTAATGTCAAAAGGCAATACTTCGCCGCCTCGGGAATAATTGGCTTTAAAGCCGGATCCGGCAGCCCGGCGCTCCATTGCTGCAATGGCTTGATTGCCAAGCGTCAGCACCCGTACATCCCGGCCGAGGCTGTATTCGATGAATTCCTGCAGAATCACTGCCGCCTGTTTGTTGACGCTTTCGAGGAGCATCAGGATGTCTTCCAGTTCGCCTGGAGTGCGACAGAGGTGAACGCCGCTGCCTTTTGAGCCGGAAACTGCTTTTATGACTGTAGGAAATCCAATGCTGTGCTGAACGACGGTCAGATCGACGGGAAATTGCGCCAGCATGGTACGCGGAACCGGAAGGCCTGCCTGGGCCAGCAATTGCATTTGTGCCAGTTTGTCGCGCGAAGCAGCAATGGCATTGGCGGAATTCAAACAATAAACCCCGAGGTGCTCTAAGTGGCGGATTGCCGACAAGGCCAAATAAGACGTTGCCGCGCCGGTTCGGGGAATGATAAAATCCGGCAGCGGGACCAAGCGCCCGTCCAGCCCAATCTGTTTGGAAGGGGGGACATTTACGACGAGGTCAATTTGTTCCGGGCGTACGAGAGTCAGGGAAACACCATTGGCTTCCGCCGATTCCATCAGGCGGTCAATGGCGTTGGAAGAAATCTCCGGCGCTGTTATTTTGTCTCGGTACAGGATCCAGCCTTGCATGAGTTGTTTGGTTAACGGGCGGAAAAATACACCTATTCCCAACCTTGACAGGGGTAAAGAACAAAATGTGCAGAAAAAAAAACGCTTTGCCGTAACGCTTTTTTTTTTCACAGGAATAATGGACAATCCGTGGGCATATTTTTCCTGCCGGAAACACATCTTTAAACAATTGATCATCTGCAACCAAAAAACATGACAATGAGAAAATTGACACTGCCGGCATTCCTGGCTATGATTTTTACAACCGGTGTTCTGTCCGCACAGCATGTAGCCATCAATGAAACGGGCGCGTTACCCCATCCTTCTGCTATACTCGATGTGCAATCTACCTCCAAAGGCTTATTGGTGCCCCGCATGACGGCGGTTCAAAAATCAGCGATCGACAGCCCGGCAACCGGGTTGATGATTTTTCAAACAGATGAAGTATCCGGTTATTATTACTTCAATGGCGTCAGTTGGACGCAGCTTGGCGCAAATGGCGGCTTTTGGTCGGCCAACGGGGATCATATTTTCAATACCAATTCCGGCCGCGTAGGCATCGGTGCCAACGACCCTTTAGCTAAGCTCGAAATCCGGAACAGTGGCCCGGGCAAAGATTTCCTGATCAATGGCAGCGACGATGGCTGGGCAGGGATGTCTTTCCGCGTGGATCAACCGGGGCCGCTGCAATGGGGCGAATTTTCGGTCACTGCAGGAAAATCCGGCGAAAAACGCCACCTGAATATTTTCTACGATTTTTTCAACTTCGACTTCATTGCCCGGCAACAATTGCTGACACTCAACCCCGGTTCTGATACGGCAATGACTGTGCACGGCGGCATGCTTGCAAAGGGCCCTGTGGTCATCAATGATGAAGGCGGAGACAATCCGGTGCTTTTGATGGAAACGTCTGATGAACAGTCCAACAGAATTACGATGCGGCACAACGTCACTCCAACTTCGCACAACGAATTTCAGATTACCTCAACCAACAACCGAATTGACATCAATAAGGTGAGTTATTCCGAACCAACCCCGGAAACGGCCATTTCGTCCATTGCTCCGGTGGTGCAACTGGGGGGCACGAGAGCCATCAATGCATTTGGCAGCGTTAACATTGCTTCAGGTGAACTGAATCACTCCGGCAAAACCGGCAGCGCGAACCTGCTGCCCATTGCTTACGGAACAATTTTGGCGAATAGCGCCGTACAAGCCAGCACAGGCAATTTCATCTGTCTTTGGAACAATACCTACAAACGGTATGAAATTACCATCGAAGGTGAAGATTACTATTACCTGAATTACATCACCTGTGTGACTCCGGCAGGCGATGTTGCCCGCACGAAAGTAGGCAGTGTCAGTGGCAAGTTACTGATCT
>JABWAJ010000417.1 GCA_013361075.1 Saprospiraceae bacterium
CTTTCCGCAGACGGACAAAGTATCGGATATGGCCCTTCTCATGGACAAATATGACGAACTCAGCGCTTTTATTGAGGCCGCAACAGAACGAAAAACGAAAACGGCTATCCCATGAATAGCTACCAAACCCTCCAGGAAGCCTGCTACGAAGCCAACATGCCATTACAGGCACTGGGATTAGTCATTTACACTTTTGGCAATGTGAGTGCTGTGGATCGAAATGCCGGTGTTTTTGCCATTAAACCCAGTGGCGTTCCTTATGAATTGCTACGACCGGAAGATATGGTGATCCTGGATTTTGACAACAACATCATTCAGGGCAGCAAGCGACCCTCTTCTGATACGAAAACCCATGCTTTGCTTTACAAAACCTGGGATGAAATCGGAGGGATTGCCCATACCCATGCGACCTATTCGGTGGCCTGGGCACAGGCACAGCGGGACATTCCAATACTGGGCACCACTCATGCAGATCACCTCACCACTGATATTCCCTGCGCCCGCCCGATGGAAGACCAGTTGATTGAGGGCAATTACGAACACAATACCGGCATTCAGATTCTGGATTGTTTTCAGGAACGGGACCTTTCCTACAAGGAGGTAGAAATGGTGCTGATTGGGAGCCACGGACCTTTTACCTGGGGTAAAGACGCCGCCAAAGCGGTATACAACAGCAAAGTTCTGGAAGCAGTGGCTCAAATGGCCTTCCTGACTTTGCAGATCAACCCGGATGCCCCCCGGCTGAAGGATGCCCTGATTCGTAAACACCATGAGCGCAAACACGGCAAAAACGCCTACTATGGCCAATAGCTTTCTTTTTCAAAATTGACATCATTCATGACAGCGATCAGCAAAAAAAATATTTGGTTCGTTACGGGCAGCCAGCATTTATACGGAACAGAGACCTTGAAACAGGTAGACAGCCATACAGAAACGATGGTGAAGGAACTGAATGCCAATAAGGCGACCATTGTGCCCATCGTCAAACAAAAAGTAGTCACCACCCCCGATGAAATTGCTCAGGTGTGTACTGCTGCCAACGCAGACGAAAACTGTATCGGCATCATCGCCTGGATGCACACTTTTTCCCCTGCTAAAATGTGGATCCGCGGGTTATCCATTCTTCAGAAACCTTTGTGCCATTTGCATACCCAGTTCAATGCTACCATCCCGTGGGGAGAAATTGATATGGACTTTATGAACCTCAACCAGTCGGCGCACGGCGACCGGGAGTTTGGATTTATTCTGTCCAGGATGCGAAAAAAACGCAAAGTCATTGTCGGACACTGGCAGAATCCTGCTGTAGCCCGGCAGTTGGATGCCTGGACGAGGGTAGCTCTCGGCTGGGCCGAACTTCAGCAATTGAAAGTGGCCAGGATTGGCGATAACATGCGCGAAGTAGCGGTCACCGAAGGCGATAAAGTGCAGGCACAAATCCAGTTTGGTTTTGCAGTCAATGGTTTTGGAACAACCGATGTGGTCAAGCACATTGACGCCGTTACAGACCAGGATCTTAATGCCCTTTTGGAGGTTTATGAAACCGGATATCAACTCGCAGGCACCTTATTGAAAAACGGCAGCCAACGCTCGTCGCTGGTCGAAGCAGCAAGAATTGAACTGGGGCTCCGCTCTTTTCTAAGCGAAGGGGGCTTTGGCGCTTTTACCAATACTTTTGAGAATCTGGGCTTGTTCCGGCAATTGCCCGGTATCGCCACCCAACGCCTTATGGCCGATGGTTATGGTTTTGGGGCCGAGGGCGACTGGAAAACAGCGGCCATGCTCCGCGCCATGAAAGTAATGGCTACCGGACTGGAAGGCGGCACCTCTTTTATGGAGGATTATACTTACCATTTTTCAACACAGGGATCATGGGTATTGGGTGCCCATATGCTGGAAATTTGTCCCAGTATTGCCCACAAAAAGCCTTCCTGCGAGGTGCATCCGCTTGGAATCGGAGGAAAAGAAGACCCCGTCAGGTTGGTTTTTGACGGCAGGCCCGGTCCCGCCATCAATGTATCACTGGTAGACATGGGTACACGGTTTCGACTGATTGTCAATGAGGTGGAAAGTATATTGCCACAAAATGAGCTTCCGAAACTTCCTGTAGCCCGGGTGTTATGGGATGCCAGGCCCAACCTGGAAATTGCTGCTGCCGCCTGGATACTGGCCGGAGGGGCACACCACACAGTTTATACTCAGGCTTTGGATGCTTCTTTTATGGAAGATTTCGCGGACATTGCGGGTGTCGAGCTGTTGGTTATTGATGAAACTACCCGAATCCGGGATTTTAAAGACAGGCTTAACGCCAATGAAGCTTATTTTCACCTTTTCCAGCATGGGTTGTAAAACGCATATTCCAATCATCAAAAGTTAAATCAGATTATGAAAAACCTCGCAAACAAATCCATACACGCCTCACTCCTCATGGCCACCATGCTGCTTTTTTTGCAGTGCAAAAATGACCAGCCTTCCGGAAAAATTGCTCCGGAAATGGCTTCTCCCGCTTTGGAAATCCGGAAATCTGCTTATGGTACCACCCCTGAGGGCGAGGCAGTAGACCAATACACCCTGGTCAATGGGAAAGGCATGGAAGTTACCGTCATTACTTACGGTGGCATCATCACTTCCTGGACTGCACCGGATAAAAATGGCCAGTACCGCAATGTAGTGCTGGGTTTCGACAACCTGGCCGGATACGTGGGCGACCATCCCTTCTTCGGTGCCATCATCGGGCGTTACGGCAACCGCATTGCCAAAGGGAGGTTTACCCTTTCGGGCAATGCCTATCAGTTGGAAACCAATGATGGCTCCAATCACCTGCATGGCGGAGTGAAAGGCTTTCACAAAGTGGTTTGGTCGGCAGATACGAAACAGGATACTTCCTCAGTTTCACTGGTATTATCCCACCTGAGCAAGGACGGAGCAGGCGGGTATCCTGGTAATTTGTCTTGCACAGTTACCTACAAATTAACCACGGATGATGCCTTGGAAGTGACCTACGAAGCAACGACCGATAAGGAAACCATTGTGAACCTGACCCAGCACAGCTATTTCAACCTGTCCGGTAATTTCAGCAACACCATCCTTGATCACGAACTGATGCTGGCGGCTGACAGCTACCTGCCTGTAGATGCAACCCTGATTCCCACCGGCAAACTGACTGCCGTATCGGGAACGCCTTTTGATTTCACAACATCCAAAGCCATAGGCCGCGACATCAATGCAGCAGACGACCAGTTGGCAAAAGGCAAAGGCTACGACCATTGCTGGGTGCTCAGGAATGCAGGAACCATAAGAAAAGTTGCCAGCGTAACCCACCCCGTCAGTGGCAGGAAATTAGAGGTACTGACGGATGAACCCGGCATTCAATTTTATTGTGGCAATTTTTTAGATGGTACCCTGCCCATACCCGGCGGCGGAACCTACGGACACCGAACGGGATTCTGCCTCGAAACCCAGCATTATCCTGATTCGCCCAACCAGCCCAATTTCCCTTCAACTATCCTGAAACCCGGTGAAAAATACCGCTCGAGTACAATTTTCAAATTTTCAGTTGCAAATTAGGCAGGCTGGTCAGGGCAGAATTTACAACGCTTTACATTGCTCTTTGAGCCAGGCTACTTCGTCTGGTTCCAGCAATGGTGTCAAAGCGGTTTCAACTTCCAGGTGGTAGGCATTCAACCATGTTGTCTCCGCCGGAGTCAGCATCGAAACATCGATAAGGGTAGTGTCAATGGGAAAGAGGCTAACCGACTCGAATTTGTAAAACTTACCAAACCCGTTTTCCAAAGCCGGCACGCACAGCACCAAATTTTCAATGCGGATGCCGTATTCGCCTGTGCGGTAAAAACCCGGTTCGTTGGACGTCAGCATGCCGGGCAGGAACGGTGTAGTGCCCCGAACGCCATGTGGTGTTGCTGTAAACCCTTGTGGCGGCTCGTGCACATTGAGAAAAAAGCCAACCCCATGGCCTGTTCCATGACCGAAATTTAAATTTTCCTGCCACAGGAATTGCCGGGCCAGGGTATCTAATTGTACCCCGCAGGTACCTGCAGGAAAGTGTGCATTGGCCAATGCGATGTGGCCTTTGAGTACAAGCGTGTAGTGGCGTTTTTGCTCGGCTGTGGGTGTACTGAGTGCAAAAGTTCGCGTAATATCGGTGGTGCCGCTGAGGTATTGGCCCCCGGAGTCCAGCAACAGGATGCCTTCAGGGTGAATTTGAGCACAGGTAGCCGATTCGGCATGGTAGTGCACAATGGCACCATTTGACTGGTAACCAACAATGGCGGCAAAGCTTTCGCCCACATAGTCTTTCTGTTCAGCGCGGAAGCTTTCCAGTACCTCGGCTACTTCTACTTCGCTGACCGTACGCGTTGCCAGAGTAGCATGCAACCAGCGCACCAGTCGCAGCAGGGCTACGCCATCGCGGCGCATGGTTTCCCTTAGGTTCGCCACCTCCGTTTCGTTTTTGAGGGTTTTGAGGTTGCGTGGAATGGTATCGCCATGAACGGCGCGCCCTTCCGGCAGATCATTATAGAGGCGCAGGTTGGTGGTAGTAGCATCGGTGAGCACCGTATGTTCACCTAAGGAATGCTTCAGGAAATCGCTCAGGGCATCATAAGGATAGAGCAAAACTCCATCGTTCAGCAGAGCATCGCGGAGGGGATCAGGTACTTTTTTCCGGGCAATGAACAAGTGCGCTGTGCTCATGCCAACCACGAGGTAGCAGATGCTAACCGGGTTGTAGGCTACGTCGGTGCCCCGGATATTGAGTGTCCAGGCTATATCATCGAGTGTGCTGACTAAGTGGAAACCTACTTTGTGCTTCAACATTTGGTCGCGGATGGCGCTTAGCTTTTCGGCCCTGGATTTCCCGGCGTAGCGAAGTTCGTGCTCATAAACGGGAGTCATTGGCAACGGTGGCCGATCGGTCCAGATGGTAGCTATGGGATCGCGCTGCGTGTTCAGTTCCAGGCCGGCGTTGTGAAATGCTTTGGCCAGTTGCCGGATTTGCGACACCGAAAACAGGCTGCCATTACAACCCACAATGCTGCCGGGGGGCAGGTTTTCACAAAGCCAGTTGATGTGTTCCGGCGCATGGGGAACTACTTGCTTTTGCAGTGTCACTTCGCTGCCCTTCAATTGTGCTTCCGCCTGAAGGAAATAGCGCGAATCCGTCCACAAACCCGCGTGGTTTTGCGTGACCACCAGGGTGCCGGAGGAGCCGTTGAACCCACTCAGCCATTCCCGCGATTTCCAGTGATCTGCCACGTATTCGCTTTGGTGGGGG
>JABWAJ010000418.1 GCA_013361075.1 Saprospiraceae bacterium
ATTGAAAAATGGATTATCCCGATTTGTTCAAACCCGGATTCAGGCTCCTCGAAATTCAATCATTTGTAGATCAATGCATTAAAAAGACACAACAACCTCTCCGGGGCCGCAAAGTCCACCTCGATTTGAAATCATGGTGCCCGCGTGCGACCTACCCGAGGTCTTTTTTAACACCTGTCTGGCTGCACAACTTCTCCTTTTCGAGCAACGGATTTTAAATCCGAAACATTTTTTTGCTGTATTTCAGCATTTTATAAAAAAACAGTTACACTTTTTTTAGCAAAAGCTTGGTAATTCTGCAAAAGCATCTACCTTTGCAGTCGCTTTAAAACAAGGGTATTTTTAAGTCATTAAAAAGCGTCAAAAAGTGAATACGTTAAGCTATAAAACGCAATCTGCGAAGAAGGAAACGGTGGACCACAAGTGGTTTGTCGTAGACGCGGAAGGCGAAGTGGTAGGCCGGTTGGCGACCCGCATCGCACACGTCCTGCGTGGCAAACACAAAACTTCCTTCACCCCTCATGTTGACTGCGGTGACTATGTTATTGTCATCAATGCAGACAAAATCCGTTTCACCGGTGATAAGTGGGACAATAAGGAATACAAGCAGTACTCCGGCTATCCGGGAGGCCAGAAAATCACGAAGGCCAAAGTTGTACACAGCAAAAAGCCATACGCGGTTATCGAAACAGCGGTAAAAGGCATGCTGCCTAAAACGAAGCTGGGCAACGCGATGTACAAAAAACTGTTTGTTTACGAAGGTTCGGAGCACCCGCACCAGGCTCAGAAACCTGAAACATTCAATTTCTAAAAATCTGTCAGGGCTGATTCCCAGGCAATTTATATTCAAATGTTGTACCGAATATGGAAATGATCAATGCCATTGGCAGAAGAAAAGCATCCGTAGCGCGAATTTACCTGACCAAAGGAGACGGTAAAATCACGATCAACGGAAAAGACTATCGGGAATATTTCCCGCAGCCGCATGTTCAGATCAATATCGTGGCCCCGTTCGAAACGGTTGAAGCCATGAGCATCTATGACCTGAAAGTTACGGTAGTTGGCGGCGGCTACAAAGGGCAGTCGGAAGCAGTCAGAATGGGTATCTCCCGTGCATTGGTGAAATTAAACGCCGATTTCCGCAAGCCACTGAAGGAACGCAAGTTCCTGACCCGCGATGCCCGCGAGGTGGAACGTAAGAAATACGGTAAACCAAAAGCAAGAAAGAGCTTCCAGTTCAGCAAGCGTTAACCCATTGGTTTGGTCTTGTCTGCATGCTGTACACTCGTGTCGGGGCAGCAGACTGCAAAATCTAATAACATGGAAAAGATCACTTATAAAGAATTATTGGATGCCGGCGTACACTTCGGCCACCTGAAGAAAAAATGGAACCCAAAAATGGCGCCTTTTATCTTCATGGAACGCAAAGGTATCCACATCATTGACCTGAACCGCACGGTTGAAGCGATGGATCGCGCTGCCAATGCCATGCGTCAGATTGCCAAATCGGGCCGTAAAGTCCTCTTCGTAGCAACGAAAAAACAGGCCCGCGACATCGTTGCCAACGCTGCCAACAGCGTAGGCATGCCTTACGTCACCGATCGCTGGCTGGGCGGTATGATGACCAACTTTGCCACCATCCGCCGTTCGGTTAAAAAAATGACCAACCTGGAGCGCATGCTGGCCGACGGTACGCTGTCGAGCATCACCAAAAAAGAGCGCCTCACGCTGACTCGTGAACACGGCAAACTGGATCGTGTGCTCGGTGGCATCGCCAACCTGAACCGCCTTCCTGCAGCAGTATTCATCGTTGACATTCAGCATGAGCACATTGCGCTGGCAGAATCGCGCCGTCTTGGCGTTCGCACGTTCGGTATTGTGGATACCAACTCCGATCCGAACCTTGTGGACTACGCCATTCCGGGCAACGACGATGCATCCAAATCCATCTCCATCATCACCAATTATATGGTGCAGGCGATCCGCGAAGGCATGGAGGAGCGCAAGCAGGTGAAAGGAGAAGCTGCCGCAGGTGCAGAAGCTTAGTGTTTGAATATCCGGGGTCTTTTGTTTAAGAGGCAAAAGGCAAGGGTCAAAAGGCAAATTGATTTTCGTTTTTCGATTGAATGACAGGATTTAACAATTTGCCTTTTGCCCGTTCATACTTTGCCAACTTGCCTCTTGCCAACTTGCCCTCTTTCTTTAAATATCCTCATCAATAAGATAATCATGAGCGTAGAAAAAGTTATTTCCGCTTCCGACGTTAAGCAATTGCGCGAGATGACGGGTGCTGGTATGATGGATTGTCGCCAGGCCCTCACTGAAGCGGAAGGCGATTTTGAAAAAGCAATTGACCTGCTTCGCAAAAAAGGCCAGAAGCTTTCTGTAAAACGCGCCGACCGCGAAGCAAAAGAAGGCTGTGTATTGGCCCTTGTTTCTGCTGATCACACCCGCGGTATTGTTGTTCGACTGAGCTGCGAAACGGATTTCGTGTCGAAAAACGAAAATTTCGTAGCCCTGACGAAGCAGTTTGCAGAAATCGCCCTGGAGAAATTTCCGGCAACGCTTGAAGAATTGCTGGCCCTGCCTTTCGGCGACATTACGATTGGCGATAAAGTAACCGAACAGGTTGGCGTTATCGGCGAAAAAGTCGAACTGTCAGCTTATGAAAAACTTGAAGCAGCTCAGGTTGCTCCATACATCCACATGGGCAACAAAGCTGGCGTATTGGTTGGTTTGAACAAAGCCGACGCCGCCTTTTTTGATGCCGGTCGCGATGTAGCGATGCAGGTAGCTGCCATGAAGCCGGTTGCGTTGGACAAAGACGGCGTTGACCCAACCATCATCCAGCGGGAAATTGAAATCGGCATGGAACAAGCCCGCAACGAAGGCAAGCCGGAAGCGATGCTGGAAAAAATTGCTATGGGTAAATTGAATAAATTCTATCAGGACAGCACCCTGCTCAACCAGCAGTTTGTGAAAGATGGCAGCATGACCGTTGCTTCTTACCTGAAGAGCATCGATAAAGACTTGACGGCCACGGGTTTCCGACACGTGACCCTCGGATAAAAACTTTTAAAGGCGAATTAGTCAGGCTAATTCGCCTTTTTTTTGTCTCGTGGTGAGCGGCAGAGGTGACACCTATAAACATGAGTCATTTCAAATTTTTTCAAATCCGGATTCAGGTTTCACAGAGTTCAACCATTTGCAGATCAATACATTACAAAGAAAAAAACATCATAGCGGTCGCACAGGCGGCGGCGATCCTTCGACAAGCTCAGGAACCGTTTGACATCATGGTGGTCACGTGCGACCTCTCCGAGGTCGAAAAATTGCGTTTCGATTATTTTCTACAAACAGATGACCTCTCCGAGGTCTTTTTTAACCAAAATTCGGGATGACTCATGTGTCATCGTTTACACCACTTTAGCGACTTTAAATTCTCTCTCGCATGGCATTAAAATTCAAGCGCGTGCTGCTCAAACTGAGTGGCGAATCCCTTATGGGAGACCAATCTTTCGGCATTTCAGCGGAAATGGTTCATCATTATGCTGCTGAAATTAAAGGGCTGGTTGACCTTGGCGTTCAGGTTGCCGTGGTCATCGGGGGAGGCAATATTTTCCGCGGACTTCAGGCAGAAGCTTCGGGAATCGAGCGCGTTCAGGGTGACTACATGGGGATGCTGGCAACCGTCATCAACGGCATGGCGTTGCAAAGTTCGCTTGAAGGATTGGGCATTTATACCCGACTCATTTCAGCCATTGAGATGAAGCAAATTGCGGAACCTTATATCCGGCGCCGCGCCATCCGCCACCTGGAAAAAGGCCGGGTAGTTCTGTTTTCTGCAGGCACCGGCAGCCCGTATTTCACCACAGATTCTGCAGCAGCCCTGCGCGCCAACGAAATTAACGCTGATGTAATTCTCAAAGGTACCCGCGTTGACGGCGTTTATTCTGCTGATCCCGAAAAAGACCCCACGGCTGTAAAATTTGACCACATTTCATTTGCCAAAGTCATCAGTATGGGGCTGGGCGTAATGGACATGACGGCTTTCACCCTGTGTCAGGAAAACAACCTGCCCATCATCGTTTTCGACATCAATGGCGACGGCAACCTGAAACGCATTGTGAATGGAGAACGGGTTGGGACGCTCGTAGAAGGGTGAGGTAAAAGGGCAAGGGGCAAAAGGCAAGTTGGCAAAACTTGTCCCGGATTGGCGGGAAACGGGAAGGCAAATTGGCAAGATCCATACGGCCAACAGTAAACTTTTGACCAATCCAGGTGTACTTATTTCAGGTAACTTTACCAAATCAAGGCTTCCTGAACGATGAAACACTGGACATTACTCACGATAAGTTTGTTTTTTTCGCTTTGCGCAAATGGGCAAAGCGCACTGAAGCTGTCTGGGAAATCCCTCTCTCAATTGCGGGCAGAATCGCAGGAGGTGCTGCTTCCTGCACCAGTCTTATCAACCAACAAAATTAATCGGGTACTTGCGACCGCTCCCTCCTACCCTGCTCTTCGGGAAAGTCTTTCCATCAGTACCCCGCCAAAAGCCTGGCGTTATTGTGACCTGGCGCTGTTTTGCAAACTCGAAGTTCAGATGGAAAAAGCCGTCAAATTTCCTTTTAAAGTGCGACTTGGCGAGACTCAGGCGGTGGAGCGAATGGAAGGGAAATTGAGCGATGGGGTGAAGCAAAAGTAACCTTCAGTTCCGAATTGACGCAATCATCGCATACTTATCGTTTGCCATCTTACCTGCTTTCAGCACATACCTTTTTTTGGATAGCCCGCACTTTTCGATTTCCTGCTGCAACTTTTCTTCAACCCGCGCAGGGCAGCGTTCCGGGTTAAACACAATGCGCAATTTAGCTCCGGGCGTTTGTTGCACTAAACTCACCAAGCCCAGCAAGTACCTGTTTTGGTAATGCACGACCCCATCTGCGGTTTCAAACAAGTGCTGGTCCGGCACGCCATCTTCCAGATCCGCATTCAAATTGGCTATCCAATCGCCCCAGACATTTGATCCGCCAGGACGGGGCAAATCGAAGCGTTCCAAGGAAGGCATCCCTGCCTCGCAATTACAAGGTACCAGCGGGGAAGCTGCGTCGATGAGCATATTGCCGTTATAAGCTTCGCCATTGGCCGACGTGGCAGCGAGGATGAGGTAATCAAATGCTTTTTCGGGCCGGAGTACAAAATCAAGTTGCTGCCATTCCGTTTCCAGAACAGCTTTGGAGCGCCCCAGCACAGCAATGGGTTCACAATGGCGAAGAGC
>JABWAJ010000419.1 GCA_013361075.1 Saprospiraceae bacterium
CTCAGGAACCCCATTCCTGATAACAGGCATTTTACCCTTCGTAGCCGGTATTTTTTTGATCGCACCTGAATCCGCACAGGCAATGGGAGTTATTGCGGAAAAATGGTCGAGCAAGATGTTTCCGCAATAAGCTTGTTTTGCACTTGCATAATAAGCTTCCAACATAAGATGGGTAAATGGTTGGTTGGCTTGAAAGATTAATACATAGTTTTCCCATTGCTCATGACCTACAAAAGGCGTTTCTGCCAACAATTGTGCCTCCTGACAAGCATAAAATCCAGCCCAAATCCGAAGTTTGACAGGAGTATTGTAATTGACCATGTCATTGGTAATCCTGCTAACACTGACGTAAGCATTGGATTTTGCTGCAGAAAATGACAGGCTGTAACATTGATCTTTCACCAGAGGTGCAACAAGGGCTTGTCCAATGCGCTCCCATGTCCAGTTATCCCGGGTGACCAATCCCAGGTAAGTTTCGCCGTCAAAGGCAGCTTTTTTTACAGCAAAAGTTGAATTAGGTTGTATATCCGGTGGCGTTTCTTTTGGAAACCCACAATTTACCCACTGAGAGGGTGTAATCCCAATACTGGGGGTATCCTCGAAGGATGGATTTTTCAGCGTAATAACAATGGGTTCCGGCTTTTGCCCGCAGGCGGTCAAGCATACAATTGTGAACAGGATGGTAAAGAGCTTTTTCATGTGATTTTTAGTTTTAATGGAATTGACAACAAGCGCGTATCTTGCATGAGCAAAAATAATAAAAAACCACAACCGCTTTTCCAACACCAAATTTACAAAACATGGAGCCCATTCTTCTCCTGCACGGCGCGCTTGGCGCACAGGACCAATTCGATGCCCTGGCTGCCCGTTTATCGGAAACCTGCACCGTACACCGCCTGAATTTCAGCGGACACGGCCCGGATAACGTTGTGCCGGAAGCTTTTTTGCCTGACATATTTGTGAAGGATGTTTTGCAGTATTTAGACAAAAACAGCCTGAGTACCGTGAAGATTTTCGGCTACAGCATGGGCGGCTACATTGCGCTGATGCTGGCTTTGCGCCATCCGGAACGAATAACAGCCCTGTTGACTTTAGGCACCAAAATGGACTGGAATCCTGAAGCGGCAGCCCGCGAAGCCGCGATGCTCAATCCCGATAAAATCTTAGAAAAAGTGCCCGCTTTCGCGAAAACGCTGCAACAACGGCATGGGGAATCGCGCTGGCGAACGGTGCTGGAAAAAACAGCGGGTATGATGCAGTACCTCGGGCAACACCGCCCTTTGGATGAAGCTACCCTGCGCACCATTGCAATTCCCGTCACCGTCGCTTTGGCTGATGCGGATGAAATGGTGCGCCGGGAGGAAGCAATGCAGGCCGCGGAATGGATTCCGGGGGCACGATTTGAGGTGCTGGAAGGGGGAAGGCACGCCATTGAACGGTGCCCGGTGGAGGGTGTAGCAGCGATGGTGGAAAACCACTTGTTTTATTAACACAATACCTTATATTTGCTATCGTAACAACCCAATACCAATACCAATCTTGATTCCACCTAACGACATATTGGGCCGAAGAAACGAAATCAAAGACTGCGTCGCTGCTGCCGACATGGACAAAGCGGTGCGCAGGCTCATTGATTTTGTCCGCGACTTCATTGAAGAGATGGAAGACGAGGCGGTGTTGCTGAGCATGGATTTTTACACGCTCAAACAGGAAGAGCGCATGGCGACCGTAAAACAGGATGACCTTAGATTGGTTCGCAGGCAGATTGCCCAGCGGGTTTTGTTAACCTTGAACGACGCGTTCAATAAAAGCTACCCCGCATGACCGAGCAACTTAAACAACGAGTCGAAACCATCCTATTGGTTCTCCGGGAACATCCGACGCGCGGAGCAGATTTGCTCGTGGATTTTGCGCGCCGTTTTTCTGCCGATCCGCAACTCGAAGACCAGGCCATCCTGCTGAAAATGGAACTCAGTGAAGCCGGGCCTGAGGCACAAAAAGCCATCGTAGAAAAGCTGGAGCAGATTGCCCACGCAGTCGTCAGCCATTATGACCCACAAGCCTTAGCGGCATTCAATGCCAAAGAAACTGCCATAGCCGAAGTCCTGCAAAAAAGGACGCCCGCCAACGACCTCGTGCTGGAAGCCCGCGACCTGAAAAAGTCGTACCCGGGCAGTGGATTTACCTTGCAATTGGAGCATCTGGAACTGCGGCTTGGCCAGATTACCGGCCTGGTTGGCGAAAACGCTACGGGAAAAACGACCCTGTTCCGGATATTAGCGGGAGATCTGGCGCAGGACAGCGGCGAATTGCACTTCCCCTTATTCGATCCGGATCACCGCTTATCCTGGCCGGCGCTCAAAGGAAAAATTGCTTATGTGCCGCAAGAATTGCCCGCCTGGAATGGTTCCTTAGAAGACAATCTGCGCTTTGAAGCGGCCATCCACGGAATCGGGGGAGCAGAAAACCGAAAGGCTGTTAATTACATCGTGCAACGCCTTGGGTTGGGCATGCACTTAGACAAAACCTGGCAGCAACTTTCCGGCGGCTACAAACTCCGCTTTGCATTGGCAAAAGCGTTGGTGTGGGGGGCCAAACTACTCATCCTCGACGAGCCGCTGGCATTTTTGGATGTCAAAACACAGTTGCTTGTGCTCAACGATTTACAAAACTTAGCCAAAAGCTTGCAGCAGCCCATCGCCGTACTCCTCAGTTCCCAGCACCTGCACGAAACGGAAGCGGTAGCCGATCAACTGTTGTTCATGCGGGAAGGGCAGGTGGAACACCTTGGCCAGCGCAGCAACTGGGGCGCCGGGCGCACGCAAAATATTTTTGAAATCGGCGTCAAACTCAGCTATCCTGAATTGGCGTTGCATTTAGAGGCGTTCAACCACCAAAAACTCTGGAACAACGGTATGAACTGGTTTGTCGTGACCCCGCTTTCCGTATCCGGCCAGGATTTGTTGCAACACCTCACCGGACGAGGAGTCGGCGTAGAATACTTCCGCGATTTGAGCCACTCCGTCAAAACCCGATTTTATGAAGACCATTTATAAACTCCTGAATCCGCCTTTTCTGCGGCGATTGGACGAATGGCTGCTCGGACGCTACCCAGTGGTTTGGCGCACGCGGGGGCATTATGTGTTGTTTTATGCGCTGCTGGCGGCGGTGGTGTTGTTTGTGGCGGGGTTTTGCTGGCCGGTTTCGGTGGCGAAGTTGACGATTGATCCGATTAAGCCGATTGTGCTGGGGCAGGATGTTTTTTATATACTCCCAATGGTTATCCTTTCATTTGGCCTATTGTATTGGGCGTATAGGCAATATCAGGCAGGTTTTCCGTTTTATCAGGTCAAACAGATTGGAGCAACCTTATTGATTTATACAGTTTGTTTTTATATGGTCACCGCCGTTGCGGCTCCGGCTTTTAAACTGGGTGCTTTGGTACGTACTGCCTGGTTTTTGATGGACGAAGCAGACCTAAAATACTGGGAAGACAATGATTTTTTTGCTTATGGATTCCTGTTAAAGGACTCAGATACGCTTTCCATTGATGCTGTTCCATCCATCAACTCTTTTTTTAAAGAACGGGAAGGCGAATTCAGAAAGCTCAGGAAAAGAGAGGACTTCATTTTAGAAAACCGCTACAATTCCATTTTTATCGACACCTTAGCGTATCTGTCGGATCGGTCGTATCTGTCGGATCTGTCGGATCTGTCGGATCGGTCGTATCTGTCGTATCGGTCGGATCGGTCGGATCGGTCGTATCTGTCGGATCGGTCGTATCGGTCGTATCGGTCGTATCGGTCGGATCGGTCGTATCGGTCGTATCGGTCGGATCGGTCGTATCTGTCGTATCGGTCGTATCGGTCGGATCGGTCGGATCGGTCGTATCTGTCGGATCTGTCGGATCTGTCGGATCTGTTGGATCTGTCGTATCTGTCTAGCTACGAACACTATTACCATACTAATCAACATAATTTGATCAACAAATCCCAATTGGAAAAGTATGCCGTACCGCTACGCTATAATTCCATAAAAATTGACACCTTTACTTTAACCGCACCCCGATTCGTATATCAAATGGAAGATGCCATTCGTTCGGTCCGGCATGCCCGGCAATACCTGGCAGAATGGATCATATTCAGGCATGCCAGAGCATCCCTTTTGTATTTGCCTTTATTGGCGTGTCTGATTTTTGCGGCCCCGTTTATGGCTTTCCGGCCTGCTCTGACAGCTATTGGCACAGCCATAGCAGGCTGGATGCTGCTGACTTTTGTATTAGAAGTAAAAGAATTGGACCCATCGGGCGCTTTTGTCAACGACATCAACATCCTGTCTTTTGCCCTCCTGCCGCTTACGGGGTTGCTGATGCTTTTATACCCTGCGTTCACCCAAAAACAAAGCCGGTATGTGGCTTTTGCTTTCCATTTGATCGTGACGGGGTTATTTGTGGTGGTGTTTTCATTTGTATTGGATTTAGAAGATACAGATTTCGCCATCTACAAACCCGTAGATATTGCTTTCTTCGGCGTTCAGGCCATCGGAGTAGCCGGGGCTATTCTGATGGCCTATATTCAAAAACTGCCAAAGCGGAGATAAGACGGTATTTTTTGGTTTCAAACTTCAGTATATGGTGATTCCACCAAAACCCTAAAAATAAAACCTCAACCCAAAGCCCCCGCCAATATCGGCATCCGTGCGTTCAATCACTTCCAGGCGGGGCGTTACCTGCAGGTAAAGTTCCAGGCGGTCAATCCAGGCTGAAAGGCCGAGGCTGCCGCTGATGCCAATGCTGATTTCATCCTCGAAACGGTTGCCGTAGTCGCGAATGCCGAGAAAAGCACCGGGGCCGTAAAAAAAGCGAAACTTCCCATTCCCGGAAAGGGGCTTTTCCCAAAGGCCATGCACATTTACAAAGAAATAATCGTCCAAATCCCATGCAGCCAGGATGTCTACCGACATGGCTGAGGGGTTGTAAAATTTAAGTGTCAATCCGCTGGGCTGACCAAACTGGACGCCTATGCCGACTTTTTGAGCCAGAACAGAAGTCGAAAACAGGCACATCAGCAAAAGAAAACTGCCGTAAAGACAGTTGCGCAGGGTGTTTTTCATAGGAAGCGTATTTTTTGAAAAGAAAAACGTTTATTTTGACGCCACAATTGTACGAAACCTATGCCAGACCGAGCAGCCATCAAAAAACTCATCAGCAGCAACCGGATTTCAGAGGCTTTTGCTGCTTTGAAAAGCGCGTTGCCAGATGAAAACGACCTCGCA
>JABWAJ010000420.1 GCA_013361075.1 Saprospiraceae bacterium
CGCTCTTACCGTAAGTACAGCATGGCAGATAGAATTGTCCTCTCCATTCAGGGTAAATGTTTTCTTAAAGTAAGAGGTAATTTCATCGTGTCCTTTCCCTCCAAAATTGCATTGGACCCGCCCCGGGGCAAAAATTGGCGTTCCCGGGTAAGTCAAAGGGCTGGAAGTTACGCATTGGCCCGGCAGTGTGGTAGAAGTTTCAGCAGGTGCCCATGCACCACCCAACACGACATCGTAAGGTCTTGGATTGTTATTCACATCGTTGTGGGAATAGGCGCTCCAGGAATTATCCGTGGTGAATGTCGTCACAAACTGGCCGTTGGCCTTAAAGGTCGTAAGCGCAACCAGAATGAAAAAAAACAATGGGTGTAAAAATCGCTGTTTCATTGTGTAATGAATTCAAATTTATGGTGTAAGAAATTGATAATTAATTTTTTAATAAGCAAAGGCTTTCCAGCCCTGCTCACTTCACGAGCAGGGATATCGACCCGGATTCCAACCAAAATCAATTGAAATCCGGATCAATAGCGTAGCTTGACTTACTTAAGGAGAATTAGATACAGGGGCAGGCGGACCCTACCAATGTGATCCATGGAACGCTATTCCAGGAAGTGGCTGGTGGCAGGGTGACATCCATTGATCCGCTTACTGTTCCACAGGTCGTGCGATCTACCGTCCAGGTCAATGGGATACTCGGCAGGTTAGTATACGTTCTTTTGGCTCGCATCTGGATGCGGGGGCAAGGATCCAGGCCGGGTACATTGGTAACCACATTTGCGCTACTCTTGAAAATAAATTGCTGAAAGTAGTACCTCAAACTCTCATTAGTATTGGTTACCCGATACTGTACGTCAATTCCGGCAGTAGCATTGTATGTAAAGTTTATGGTTTCCATGACGTCCTTTTCCCTATCGTCCTGTGCAACATCAACTGGTTTTGCCTTTATTTGAAAAGTCGCAGCTTTGCTGTGGCAAGACATTTCTTCCTGTGATGGACCCCAAAACAGGATCGAGAGCAATGCTGATAACTTTAATACCTGAATCATCTGATTGAAATTTTTAGTGTAAAAAAATCTTGATTATCGGGCAGGATTGTAAGGGTAATTTCTTTTGAGCCCTGACCGTAACGACAATGCAAAAATGAGACAAGCAGCACCCGAAATTCAATAACACTTTTGTCTCTTATTTCCGGGCATAAAAAAAGGCGAACGGGAAGGACGCCTTGCACAAAAACAACAAATAACTAATAATCAATTACTTGTCAATATTTTTTCATAACAATTTTTATAACGCTTTCCAAAATTACCGCAATTGTTGCGCCTTTTCCAGCAGCCATTCGCGGTCCCCGATGATGTTTTTTCCCTGAATGCGCCGGATGATGCGATCCACTTTATCAGTGTCCCGGGGCGGGCACTGAACGATTTGCTGCAAAAGGTTGACAAAATTGCTCTCCGTTTCGCGGACAGAATCGGCAAGTACTTTTTTAGAGGCGCGGCTGATAAACATCTTGAAGGCATCAATTTTGTAGGACAGCAAGTCGGAATTCAACTCGTAGTACAATTTGATTTCGAGGCGCTTGCAGTTGGTGAGGTAGATCATATTCGAAAAACTCGGCGGTAAAATTTCCAAAGCCTCCTCATACTGTGTCAAAGCAAACAAGCACTCTGCTTTGGTAAATCGATAAAAGTTTTCCGCATCTTCTTCAGTGATCAACAAGGTTTTGTAGTTTTCGATGAATTCGAGGGCCCAACTGCTTTTTCCAACCCGAATGGCAATACGCGCCACGCTCAGGTAAGCGCTTGGCGATAATCTTCCGTTCAAAAAAAGATAACCCCGTTCCAAATTATCCCGTTGAATGTCATGGAGTACTGGCATAAAAGAATCGTTTCCCTGATTCAAAAGCAATCCGCAAAAACTGCGTAGGTAGGCATAAAAATTTTGAAGTGGCAAGGGTGCAATTTGCTGGTCATGTTTTTGCAACAAAGCCAAAATCTCCTGAAAAGCCTCCGTCGAAGGGCTTTCTGCGTTCAGTTGTTCATTAATTTTAGCGGATATGACTAAAAGAATTCTGTTTTCCCAGGTTTCTCGCAGAATAAAATCAGGGTAACTAAGGGTAAGGTGTTCCGGAAGTTCAATGCGGGTTCGCTTTTGTTGAAGCAGCAGGAGGTTTTGCAGTTCGAGCCGGGAAGCCAGGTAATAAGTATCCAAGCTTGCAAGAGCCTCTGGGATATAAAGATCCCCTTTGAGTTGGTTGTTAATGCTTTCAACATCGTGTTTTTCGTACGCCAATTGAAAGGTGTGATGGTAAGCCTCTACAGATTCAACAGCATTCTCGTCCAGAATTTTTTCAACTTGTGAAATGGCTTGAGTATACCTGTTTTCGAGCCCTCGCTTTCGCAAAATGACAGCCCATTCAAGCGCTTTCGTAAAAGCATTATTTTCATCCAGATAATGCTCGGTCAGCAAAAATTTTCTGATCAAACTACTCAATTCGCTCATTAGTTTGTCAAACTTCCCGGCTACTAAAGGGGTATCTGGAAAAATAAGACTGTACAATTCTTCCTTCGTCCGCATCGTAACATTTTGATCCAGAAGGTAGTCGTACAGAAGAATGACGCGTTCACGATTGGCCCCATAATTGAAATAAGGAGATTGCAGAAACAGCATGAGCGAGGATTGCTCTTCATGGTTAAGTGCACGAATCAGGGAAAGTAAATAGGTTTGTTCCATAGTTGAAGTCTCTTTTCGGAAAACCTTGGCAAAAGTGTTATTTTTTTTTCAGCAACTGAAGTTCATCTTTGTGGTAGAAATGATGCATTGAGCATCCTGTCAATTTTTTCAGTTTTATTAATCAAAAATTAACACAATTACTATGAAAAAAAGTCGCTCTACTATCCTGATGGCATGGTTATTTCTAGTGCCATCTTGCCTTTTGGCAAATAACTTACCAAATGCGGAAGTATTCAATCTTCCCGCTCCCGGCAACCTCCACATTGTAACTACAGGCCCGACCTGGCTCCATGTAGCCTGGGATGACCTACAGGGAGTAGATATCTATCGGGTAACAACGCGGGTAACGGCAACAGGTGCATCTGTGAGTGTGCTCTATCTGGATGCCCCCCAAGTTATCATTCAGAACCTTCAATCAGTTGAGCATACCATTTCTGTAGCGGGAATCAGCAATAATGTAGTCGGGCAAGAATCCAGAGTGAACGGCTCTCCTAGCCGTCCATTGGTTTTCGACATCGTTCCGGATGATGGCCCTCCAAATGCGCGGCCGGATATCACGTGTGAAGCATCCTGTAGCTTCACAGGACTGCCCTATGTTGCCGTTACGCCTGAACCCTTTATATGCCCCCTGGAATGGAATGAAGAAACCAATACTTTTTATTCTGTATGGGTAAAAGCAGAGTTGCCGGAAAGTGCTCAGCCGGATCCCAATAGCTCTTTGTTACTGCATATGGCCTTTGAGGCAATCAGCAACAGCCAGTATCTGATCCATGTTACGGTTTACCAGTCTAATCCAAGACCATGGGTATTGCAAGTAAACCCGGCGGAAAACCCTGACCTTATGCATTTTTACGCAGACCCAATGGCCCCTAACAGCCTTGAATTCGTATTAAGTGAAGGGTCTGCCAGTTTACATGTAAATCTCTCCGAAGGTTACCGGTTTACCGTGTATAGAGAATGCCCGGAAGTTCTAAATCCCGGCGAACTCCCTTCCGGCGGCAATGGCTTTGCAGCACAACAAAACACACCTGAAATGCATGTCGAACAAACCATCTCCAATGGTGGGGCTCAGGCTGATTTGAACATCACACTTAACCCTAATTCACCTGGCGCCTTACGCGTCGTCAACCCTGTCAAAAATGAACTAGAATTGCGCTTTGAACAACCAACCGGGCAGGCTGCCTTTTTGGAACTCTATTCGATGAACGGGACACTCGCTGCCCGACAGCAATTGCCGCAAGGCGTAAGCACCTTTAGCATGCCCGCAAAAGACCTCGTTCCCGGTACTTACGCACTCCGTGTGTATCAGGAAACCGGAGTTGAAACCCGGCTCATTATTAAGCAGTAAAACGCAGTTTGTATAAGACCCCAAAAACTGAATCGCCCTTTATCCAGGTTTCTCCGGCTTTGTTCCGGGGAAACCTGTTTTTGTTTCCAGGCGTTCTTTTCTTTCAAGCCGCATTCCTTTTTTATTTCGAACTAAACAAGCGCAAAGTAAATTTATGCTTATATTTGTATCAATTACGTAATTGATTACATAATTGATTTAAATATGAACTTCTACGAAAAAGCCGGCAAAAAAGCCATCGGCAGCAGACTCCGCCTTCTTAGCGACCGGATTACCGAAGACGCCGGACAGTTGTATGCACTGTACGGGACTAATTTACAACCCAAATGGTTCCCAGTCTTTTACGCCCTGTCGCAGGGGCAGGAAAAAACCATTACAGCAATCGCAGAAGAAATCCGCCACTCCCACCCTTCCGTGAGCAAAATCATTGCAGAAATGGCCAGGCAGGAGTACGTCGTTGAAGCAAAAGATCAGACCGACCGGCGAAAAAATGTGGTGCGGCTTTCCGCCAAAGGCATGGCCGCCGCCGAAAAAATTGAAACACAATACCTTGATGTGGGCGCTGCTGTTGAAGCCATTTCAGCACAAACCAACCACGACCTGTGGAAGGCCATCGGGGAATGGGAGTTTTTGCTCGATCAGAAATCTCTCCTGCAACGGGTGAATGAACAACGCAAACTTCGGGAAAGTAGCGCGGTCACCATTGTTGATTTTGAACCCCGCTACGGGAGCGCTTTTCGCGAATTGAACGTGGAGTGGATCTCGACTTATTTCAAAATGGAAGAAGCCGACTATAAATCGCTCGATAACCCGCAAGGCTATATCCTAGATAAGGGTGGACATATCCTGGTGGCCCTTTATCACGGCGAACCGGTGGGCGTCTGCGCACTCATCAAAATGGAACACCCTGATTTCGACTACGAATTGGCAAAAATGGCGGTATCCCCTAAAGCGCAGGGCAAAAACATCGGCTGGTTGCTCGGTCAGGCCGTGCTCGAAAAAGCGCGGTTGCTTGGCGCCCGGAAAGTTTTTCTGGAGAGCAATACCCTTCTAAAACCGGCCATAAACTTATACCATAAGCTTGGTTTTCAAAAAATTACGGGCTATCCGTCGCCTTATGAGCGCAGCAATATTCAGATGGCGGTGACACTTTAAGGGTGCCAATTGAGAAGCTTGCGGGAGAACCTTTTAC
>JABWAJ010000421.1 GCA_013361075.1 Saprospiraceae bacterium
GCCGCGCGGATCGTCCAGCGTGGAATAAAGCCGGGTGGTCAGGTCGCGCAGCTCGTGCGGCTTGAAGGGCTTGCCCAGGTGGCGATTCATGCCCGAATGGAGGGCAGTTTCGATTTCTTCCGGTGTGGCAGAAGCAGTGAGGGCGATAACCGGAATATCGATGTGCAGGTTTTGGCGGATGTGCCGGGTAGCTTCCGTGCCGGTCATTTCGGGCATTTGCATATCCATCAGAATCACATCGAAAGGCTGGGATGCCAGTAAATCCACGGCTTCCCGGCCCGTGGCGGCTTCCACGATTTCGGCGTTTTCAAAATGTTTGCGAATGGCGGCGGTAGCGATTTCGCGGTTGAGCGCGTTGTCGTCGGCCAGCAGAATACGGAGCGGTTGGGTGAAATGCAGGTCGCCGCCGCGAGCGGTTTCGGATTCCAGGCCGGCTGCGTCGGCGAGCGGAAGGTTAAGCGCAAAGGAAAAAACGGTGCCTTGGCCCGGGGTGCTTTCCACCTGAATGTCGGAACCATGCAAGCGCACGAGGTCGCGGGCGATGGTGAGGCCCAGCCCGGTGCCGCCGAAGCGGGCGGTAGTATCGTCTCCCGCCTGCTGGAAGCTGTCGAAGATGGAAGTCCGTTTTTCCGGCGGGATGCCGATGCCGGTGTCAGCGATTGAGAAGGTGAGCGCGTGAGCGGTCGAGCCGTCCACCGTCTGCCGTCCACCGTCCACCGTCCACCGTCCACCGTCCACCGTCTACCAACTCTACCGATACCATTACTTTTCCGTCTTTTGGGGTGAATTTTAAGGCATTGGAAATCAAATTATTGAGAACAGTGCTGAGCTTTTGAGCATCAAAAACTAATGCCCCGGGCAGGTTTTTATCGAGCGAAAAAGTGAGGTTAATGCCTTTTTTTTCCGCTAAGGGCAAAAAGGACCGGAAAACCTCCCTTGCAATTTCTCCTAAGTCAGCCCGTCGGAGATCAAGCTTCATGCTGCCACTTTCTAATTTGGACAGGTCCAGCAATTGGTTGACCATGTTCAGCAGCCTGAGGCTATTGGATTCAATGAGTTGGGCATTGTCTTTAATTTCAGGATCGCGGCCTTTGGCTAAAATACGGCGGGCGGGCTCCAAAATCAAGGTCAGCGGCGTCCTGAATTCATGAGTAATGTTGCTGAAAAAACGGGTCTTTACTTCATCTATTTCCGCTAACCGCAAAGCTTCTCTTTCCTTGAACCGGATTTCGTTTTCGAGCCTGATCCTGTTGATGTTGCCTAAATAATACCAACGAACCAGCCCGGCGAGAATCAGAAAATAAATGGTGTACATCCACCAACTGCGCCACCAGGGCGGGCGCACCACAATTCGGATTGCTGCGGGTTCTTCTCCCCAGGCCCCATCGCTGTTGCTGCCCTCTACCGTAAACAGGTATGAACCAGGACGCAGTTGTGAATAATAGGCTACGTTTTTGACACCTGCCTCTACCCAATCCGGATCAACGCCAACCAACCTGTAGCGGTAGCGGTTCAGGGTTGGTGCTATATAATCGAGGGCAGAAAACCGAATCCCCAATATGTTTTGATCGTGGCTCAAGACCAGCGTTTTTATCGCTTCTCCGGAAGCAGTCATCAATTGCTGGATGTCGCTTTCCGCCATCTCAGTATTGTTGATTTCGAGGCCAGTGATCGCAATTTTAGGTGCAATTGGGTTGCCTGTGAGGCGTTCCGGGTTAAAGACAGTCAGGCCGGCAACACCCCCAAAAATGAGGCCGCCTGATGGGGCTCTAAAAAAAGCACTGGTATTAAATTCCAGCCCGGGTAAGCCATCCTGCACGCCATAACTTCTGAAAATCACGACTCCTTCGCCTTGCACACCCGGTCCGCTCATTCTGGCAAGGCCCCGGTTGGTGCTTAGCCAGAGATGGCCACTTTTGTCGGGCAGGATGCCATAAACAACATTATTGACCAGGCCGTCTTTAGGAGTATAAAAATGAAACGTTCCGGTTTTCAGGTCTAATTTTCCAACGCCGCCCCCCTTGGTTCCCACCCACACCCGATTCGTGTTTTTTGGATCGGAAAAAATGGAAAGAATGACATTGTTGGCTAAGCTGTTGCGATCATTCGGATTGTTTTGATAAATAGAAAACCGAAGAGAATCCCCTTCGGGACTTCCCCGAACCAGTCCGTGTTTGGTACCAATCCAGATGCCTTCCTGCTGATCCTGTTCAAGGGCAACGGTTTCTATTTCGTTGGCAAAAGAAGGGAGCAGTTTGGCAAAATTAAAGGTGGTCAGAGATCGGCTGGCAGGGTCGTAGCGGTGCAGCAATCCTTTGTTGGCGCCAATCACAATCCGGCCCTTTTTATCTTCGATCATGCGGACATTGGAGATGTATTCCCCTTCCACAGGAAAGTCTGCGATCTCCTGGAAATTGGGGGTAAATCCCTTTAAACGATAGCGATACGGGCGCTCCCAGGTTTTAACCAAAAACCAATACCTGTTTTGCCGATCCTGAAGCATGCTGTGTTTGTGAAAAGGCATTTGCTTCAAAAAAGCAGGAGTGTCAATGACGCCTGTCGTTTTATCGAGGGGATAGTAGCCATCCACAATTTTTACCCAAATCTTTTCCTGCTGATCGGCATAAACCGACCAGATACTTTGGCCGGGAAGGTAGTTGGCAAACCCTGATTTCTGGGGATTTAACTTCCGGGCGCCATAGCCATTGGTACCTACCCACAAAATGCCCGTTCGGTCTGCAAAAGCTTTGGTAATGATCACAATTTCATCTTTTTCGGTCTTTCCAACGACTTTAAAAACGGGCGTTTTTTTTAAATCGGAGGTTAAGTTGCTTTGCCAGATGGTATGATGCGAACAAATCCAAATATGGCCATGTGCACCTTCTTCAATAAAAGCTAATGGTTTTACCTTTTCAGGAAAAGCAAAATGGGCGAATTCTTTCCCTTTTTGCCTGAGGATGTACCCGCCGGCCCTTGTCACCCAAAGCACCCCGTTTTTATCTTCTGTAAAAGCAATCGCTGCAGTATCACCATCTGGTGTTGGTGGAAGATAAAATGGGCGCACAACATCGTTTTTCCAGTCAATTTCCCGAATTTCTTCTCCACACTCCATCAGGATGCGGCCATCGCGCAGAGATTTTATTTTTTTGAAAGAAGACCAGTTTCCGGGCACATGGATGGGCTTTCCTATCCATTGCGCTGCCTGGTTAAGGTCAGGTTGATCGGGCAGGATGTCGGGGAGTTTAAAGCGGTCGAGGTATTGGCTGTTATTGGCTACCCAGATGGTACCGTTGGGAGCTTCAATGATTTGGGTGATGGAATTGCCGGAAAGGCTGTTTTTCTGACCAGCCTTGTAGCTCAAATGGTAGAATCTTTTGGTGACGGGGTCGTAAAGATCCAGACCATTGCTTTGAGTGCCAATCCAAAGGCGGCCTTTACGGTCTTCATAGAGCGCCGTCACATCGTTACTCGAAAGCGACCACGGGTTATATGGGTCGTTGAAATACACTTTGAAACGATACCCGTCGTACCGGTTCAGCCCATCTTTTGTGGCAAACCACAAATAGCCATCTTTTGTCTGCAATAGATCATAAACCATTCCCTGAGACAAACCTTCTTCAATGGAAATGGATTCTAATAATCTGTTGTGCTGCGACCAGATCACTCCGAGATTGAGCCCACTTAGCAAGACAACAACGAGCAAATATTTCATAAAACCACATGCACTTTGGGCCAAAAGTAGACAATTTTTTTTTGGAAACTTTAGAGCCCATCCAATCCGGAAGTTATGGACGTTGGAAAGTGTATAGAGTACTGCAATAGAGAAATTGCTGATAATTTAAAAAAAAAGCCGGACGCAGGCAGCTAATCTGCTCTTTCGTCCGGCGCCTTGCTGTGTTCCGCTATCCCGGGGATAAGGGGGCACAGGGTTCGTAATCAATGTTGCAAAGTTACGCCCTTCTTGTCCCGGGAGGGTTTGCTCTCGTTTCAAAATGGTTCGCTATTGTTGCATTTTCCTTAAAAACACAAGTCATCCCGAATTTTTTTCGGAATGACTCGTGTTTGCTATAAAATTAGACTTGTTGCGACGGGGCAGCGTGGTGGTGGGAATGGCTAAACACCGCTGACGCGTTCCTTCACTTGAATGCCCACAGGGCATTCACCCTTCGGGATAGCTCAGTCATTTGGCCAATTACAGCGTTTTTTGAGGAGCATAGCCCTGTTCTGTGACGAAAAAAAGGCGATAAGTGGCCGAAAAAGAGCCATTTCCGACCCACGATGATTCCCACCGCAACAAGTCTATTAATCAGCGCGCAAGCACTACCCGTTTCGTTACAGGTTCCATGCCATCTACCTCAATGGAGAGGAAATAAACGCCGTCAGCGCCATCCATATCCATGCGGAATAGCGAAGTACCGTCCAACCGAACTGCTTTGACCAATTGGCCAAAGACGTCGAATACCCGTACGGTTCCAAGCGGATCTGCATAACCACTCAGGTCAATATTCACTTCCCCGAAACTCGGGTTTGGATACACATCAGGCACAAGGGTTGAAGCCGCTGCCGTTGTATGTGGTGCCTCAATCAGCAAAGGCGTCGTGCCGCCATTGACCTGAACCTGATCAAACGTTGCTGTGGTAACTACATTGGTATTGATGCTTTCAGAGAACAAGCCAACATAAATACAACCCGTCATGCTCACCGTTGCCGAAAAGGCAAAAGTCCAGGTGCTGCCATTCGTAGAAGTGTATCCTACAAAATTACTGCCGCTGCGTACCAACCGCAACCAGCTGTGCGTCGGGCGCAGGTAGTTCAGATTGCTTGTTGCACCGTTGGTCGTACTTCTGATTTCGCGGCGGATATTGCCATTGCTCTGGGTTTTGAGCACCACTTTTTTGGAACCCGGCATCAGCGTTTCGCGCAGGGTAATGCCTGCCCAGCCACCATTAGTGACCCCCGTTACGCGGGCGATGAGTTCAACATTGCCGCAAAGTTGCTGGTAAACAAGGTGCAGTTTGTCGCTGCTGGAAGTAGAGAAGCCGGATGCCTCAATCGTGAATACGTCGTTTGGCTTAGCATCGCAGGCTGGGTAGTCGGCTTCGCCGTTGGCTGTGCCTACATTGGCATTGCTCCACGTACCATTACCGGAAGGAACGTTGTCAATAGTGCCATCGCAGTTGTTGTCCACGCCGTCGCAAACTTCCGTAGCACCAGGTTTGATGGCAGCGTTGCCGTCGTTGCAATCGCCGGTGGTGCTGGTCAATT
>JABWAJ010000422.1 GCA_013361075.1 Saprospiraceae bacterium
CGATGTCACCATTTCCATCGGCCAACCCATGGATGTGCTGGGCAATCCTGTCAATGCCGAAGGCAACAGCTACGATCAATACGGCAATCTGATTGATATAGAGGCTTATTTCAAAACAAAAGGCAGGATAACTGAAGATTTACAACGCGAGTCGGAGTACACCAAAATTTTAGGCGACCATATTGTTGAACGTTACCGCAAAGACAACATCGTGTTAACCAGCCATTTGGTAGCGTTTGCTGCGTTTGAAATCCTGAAGTACCAAAACCCGCGCCTCGACCTTTACGGCCTCCTTCGCCTGCCCGCAGATGAATACTTTTTCCCGGAGGAACCGTTGAAGGAAGTGGTTCTACAATTGAGGGAAGCCCTGATTCAGATGGAACAAGCCCAAGAAATCAAACTTTCGGAGCAACTGCATTGGGAAGTGGACCAATTAATTGAGGACGGCATGTCTCATTTGGGGAACTATCACCTGACAGAACCGTTGTACAGGGATAAAAAAGGACAAGTAGTCAGCGATAATTTCAAATTGCTCTATTTTTATCACAATCGACTGGAAAATTATGGCTTGCAACGCAAAATCAAGTGGAAGCAACTGGAATTGCAGGAAATGGAATGATTTTGATTAGCAGCTGGCGCGATTTGTTCGAAAGCTAAGCAAAAGAAAACTGCGCTCATGAACTTTATTGTATTCGACCTTGAAGCAACTTGCTGGGAGGGTAGCCCAACTTCTCTTCAGCAGGAAATTATTGAAATCGGAGCTGTCCGCCTTGATGAATATGGCGAAATAGATGGGGTGTTTCAAAGCTTTGTCCGGCCTATGATCAACCAGGTTCTTTCTCCTTTTTGCATTCAGCTTACCGGAATCAGCCAAATTGATGTCAACCGCTCGGGGCGGTTTCCGGAGGTGGCACGTGCCTTTCAGGATTGGATTGAAGTTTACGACGAAGATTATCTGCTTTGTTCCTGGGGCAATTTTGACAAAAAACAATTGGTGGCAGATTGCCGGCTGCACCATCTGGACGATGAATGGCTCGATCCACACATCAACCTTAAGCAGCAATACCAGGAGTTTAAAAAACTACGCCAGCCTCGCGGTTTAAAAGCTTCCGTCATTGCTGAAGGACTGGAATTTTCGGGCCGCCACCACAGGGCTATTGATGATGCAGAAAACCTGGCACAAATTTTTATCAAATACCGCGACCTGTGGCGGTATTAAAAAATACGGAGTTCCGCTGATAAAGATGCTGGCGAAACTCCGGGTAAAAAAGGTTCAGATCACCTTACTATGATGGATGTTGGCTTAAGAAACAATTAGTTGTACGCTTGCACTTCCCGTTTCATGAATCAACCGGCACGAATACACCCCGGCAGGCAGCCCTGTTACATCAAGTGGGTACTCAAAGACCCCGGGAGAAAGATAACCAAGCTGTTGAGTACTCAATGCCCGGCCTGTGAAATCCAGCAATTCCAGTTGGCAGTTGCCCCCCTTTGTTAGTTTTCCGCTCACCTGAGTCCGCCCTTTTACGGGGTTTGGCATGGCAATCAGATCTTTTATAACCGGAGCCGCCTCTTGCACACTCGTTGTCAACGGGTTGTCTCTGACCACCTGGAGCAGTGCAGCGGCAATAGGCCCCCGGGGCGCATTATTCCGGTTGATCGAAATCGTCAGGGTTATTCCGTCTTCCTCCTGGTGAATACTCAACTGGGTGAATCCGTTAAAATCGCCGGCATGGCCGAAGTAGGTTTTGCCTGAAAAACTGTAGCGCATCGAGCCGTGGCCGTAGCCGTTACAGCCATTGCCTAAATTGACGTTGGTGCACGTTTTCAGGACATTCATCATGCTGTCTGACAGAATCTCCCCGGTGTACAGCAAGCGGGTAAATCGGGCAATATCAGCCGGTTTGGCGATCAGGGCACCTGCTGTGAAGATCATGCTGTAGGAACAAGCATTAAAAAGGGGAGCGGCGTCGGTATTGTATACATTGGGAGCAGAAAAGCTGGTCCATCCCGTAGCAAAAGGGCCGGGAGCAAAGTCTTCAGGCACGAAATAGGTGCGGTTTAATCCATACGGTTCCAAAAACCGTTCATGCAGTGCTGTGGCAAAAGTTACTCCTGTAATGTTTTCCACAATCATCCCCAACAGGATGTAATTGGTGTTGGAGTATTGAAATCCGGCATTTTCCGGAAAGTATGGTGCCTGAATATAGGTTGAAATGGCATCTTCCGGATCCCAAATGGCAAAAGGCGTTGTAAACCAACTCTGCGAAGAAGCACTGTTGCCTGCAAGAAAATCGTGAATACCGCTGCGGTGGTTGAGCAGGTTCCGGACTTTAATGGCCCCTTTTACATGGGGAAGTACCGGCAAATACTGACCAATGCTGTCATCGAGTGACAATTCTCCTTCATCAACGAGCTTTAGGACCAGAGCCGATACCAGCATTTTGGTGACGCTGGCCTGAAAAAACAGCCGGCTGGTATCCATTGGGGTTTGGTTGTAGATGTGTGAAAGCCCCGAAGCACTTTGCCAGACGCGGTTGTTTGGAAACAAAATAGTGGCAGATATTCCGGGCAGGTTGAAATTGTTGACACAGCTGTCCAATTTTTCCTGCAACAGGGCGGCCAGTGAGGCATCAACAGGCGTTTGGGCAATGAGGCGGCCTGGGAGTACGAGGCAGCTAAATGCCACGGCAAACCACAGGCTGCGCAAAGTTTTAGTAAACATAGCTATCTGAATTTATAAGTTTGGAAAAAGCTTTTGGCAAAGGTAAAGCCGGCCAATCAGGTTGGTTTGTCAAAAACTGCAAATTGCTAAGGCAATAATCCGGATGGCGACTGGCCAAAGCGCTTTTTAAAAGCTTTGCTAAAACTGAAAATATCCGCAAATCCGGTTTCGAGTGCAATTTCGGAAACGGTGCAGCGACCGGCGCTCAACTGGCGGTGCGCATGAAGCAGGCGCTTTTCAAGAAGGTACTGGTAAGGAGTGGTTCGGAAAGCCATTTTAAACAACCGGAAAAAATGGTATTCCGATAATCCGGCCTCTTTTGAAATGTCGCTTACCGCAATGTGTTGTGTGAAAGCATCGTCTATGTAGTGTTTCCCTGTCATTACTTTGCGGAGCAGGTCTTTCCGCGTAGTTGCTTTCAGGGCCGGAATAGCCTGGAGTTGCCTGCGTACCTGCTGGTAGTCGAGAACCAGTTTTTCCGTAAGGGTATAAAAAAACGCCTGGTCGAACACCATCCCGGTTTGAGCTTCGCGCTCCACAACCGGTCCCAATTGCTCCAGCAGCTGCCCCAAACGGGTAGTGGAAGTTCTGAACTGGTTTTCAAAAAAATCTCCCGACTGCAAAAACTGCTGCAAGTCGAACCCGGCAACTGGGGCAGCCGGGTTATACAAGGCCGTGACCACTTCCGCTACCATTTCAGGAAGCAGGTTGATGCAAATGCCCGATACCATGGATGCATTGTCGATAAGGCCCTCTCCTTCACAGGTTGGATTCAGCAACAGGTATTCGCCCTGCCGAACCGGAAAAACCTGACCGTTGATCCGGTAATGTTCTGCACCTTTCAACACGTATTTAATCGAAAACCGGGTACATTTTAAGGCGTGTTCGAATTGGCAGAGCTTTGAGTAATCTACAGTATTGCCCGGGTCTCGCGGCCCCAGCAGCATGGCATTCAAATTTTGTTCCGTAAGTACTTTTAGTCGGGTCATTGCAAGGGCAGGTAGTTATTGGCGAACCTGTTCCGACCAAGATAAAGCCTTGCGGCCTTTAGGTTCTGGTGAAAGGAGGATAATGTCGGGCTGGCGTCACTGTGGCAGGTGATTGATCGTGGTTTCCATTATGGTGTCTAAAGTGGCATAAAGCAATCATTTCGCCTCCGCTACCCCCCCGGAAATATTCACCTCCAATACAGTTGCCTCAACCCCAAAAGCTTCCAGGTAAGCGCGTTGTATGGCCGGTTTGAAGACTCCTGCCACTGATTTTTTCAACAAATTCAGCGTACAGCCCCCAAACCCCCCGCCCATCATTCTTGCGCCTGCAACGCCGGGAAAATCATTTGCGAAAGCAGCCAAAAAATCCAGTTCCGGGCAACTAACAGCGTAATCTTCCTGAAGTCCCTGGTGGGTTGCCCGGAGCAGCACACCTAACCCGGCTATGTCTCCGGCTTTCAGCACAGCACAAGCTTTGGCTACCCGTTCATTTTCCAATACCACATACCGGCATCGCTTATAGGTAATGTCATCGAAATCAGCCTGATGCGCTTCCAGCATTCTCCACGTAACATCCCTTAGGCTGGAAATCCCCGGGTAGTGCGGGGCCAACAAGGCAACCCCTGCGGCACATTCCCGAACCCGTTCGCCATAAGCCGATGCTGCCAGTTCATGGTGCACCCCCGAATTCACCAGAAGCAAAGTATACGCTCCAAAATTTGCAGCAACCGGCTCGTAGCTGAGGTCGCGACAATCCAGCAGCAGTGCTGTTTCCGGGCGCCCCATCAGGCTGGCAAACTGATCCATAATGCCACAGGGCACACCTACAAACTCATTGGACGACCGCTGGGCTAAGCGCGCCAGATCCATTCGTTCAAAACCCAAATGGAACAAGGTGTTGAGGGCAAATGCCAACCCGCATTCCATCGCGGCAGACGAACTCAACCCTGAGCCCGGCGGTAAATTGCCACCGAATACGCAATTGAACCCCTGATTGGCTTTCAGTCCTGTTGTGTGTGTTATCCCGGCTAAATAATTGACCCACATTCGATTGGAAGCAGGTGGTGCAGGCAGGGAAAACACGGCATCCTGATTGATATCGGCTGCGTGGATTTGGCATCCCGCCGTTTCGTTGGGCGCTATGGCAAACCAAAGCCCGAGGTCAATTGCTGCGGGCAATACCCAACCCTGATTGTAATCGGTGTGTTCGCCGATCAGGTTGATGCGGCCCGGCGCAAAAAACAGGCGCGGCGTTTCTTTGAACCGTTGCAAGAAAAGCGCCCGTATGGAATCGGAAGTGTGCATGTTGTTTCTATTGTTAAACCGTTCCCTTTATCTCCTTCAACACCACGGCCAATTGTTCCACCAAAAAATCTGCATTCGCTCGTGTGAGGCACAAAGGTGGTTTGATTTTGATGACATTGTTCATGGGGCCGTCTGTGCTGAGCAAAACGCCCCGGTCGCGCATCCGGTTTGCCAGCCAGCCTGCCTGTGGGGTTGCTGCTTGCCGCGAATGGTGCCCGGTAACCAGTTCCATTCCCAAAAAGAG
>JABWAJ010000423.1 GCA_013361075.1 Saprospiraceae bacterium
CTCAAGATTTGCCATTCCAATAATCAGATCAGTTCTCCAAAGCAGGTTCAAGTGAACTATTGACTAGTATTTAAATCCAGCATTTATTTTTGAAGTACCTGTTAAGCATTCAATGTGATGTTTATTGTCTCCAATCAAGTTAGTGAGGACAATCACCTTAAAGCTGTAAGTAGTAGACGTAGTGCCAATAGATATAACTATAACCCAATCTTTCTAGTAAATATATATCAATAGTGGCTAAAAAAGCAAGTGCCCAATCTGCATACTACGCAAATTGGGCACTTTTTTTAATAAATATAATTTTGTCTGTCTCTCTCTCTCAACTGCCTAAAATGAGATTAGGTAGTTTCTTTTGATCGATTCAGGCTTTATTATACTTTATATTATTCTACTCCTCAGCATTGCTAGCGCTCTCATCCCCCAACTGCTCCTTCAACTGCGAGAAGATATCCAAATCTCCCAGCGTTGATTTTTCGATTGAGGACTGCTGTTTTTTCACAGCGGTACGCGTTTGGGTACGTTCGTCGTCTTTTTCGCGTTTCACGACTTCGTCTGCTTCGCGGCGGATGTCTTCAATGTAGCGCAGGTGAGAAACGAGGATGCGTTTGTCGTCGCGGTTGAATTCGATGACTTTCACAGTCAGTACTTCTTCCACATCGGCCATGCTGCCGTCTTCCTTGCGGATGTGTTTTGCCGGTGCAAAAGCTTCCAGACCATAAGGCAGCTGTACGATAGCACCCCGGTCGTCGCGGCGCAGTACGGTAGCTTCGTGGTAAGAGCCAACCGGGAAAACATTTTCAAACGTATCCCACGGGTTTTCTTCGATGTGTTTGTGGCTCAGCGACAGCTTGCGGTTCTCTTTGTCAATGTCCATGACCACCACTTCGATTTTGTTGCCCACTTTCGTGAACTCAGAAGCGTGCTGGTAGCGCTTGGTCCAGGACAGATCGGAGATGTGAATCATGCCGCCGATGCCTTCTGAAAGCTCTACGAATACGCCCCACTGTGTGGTATTTTTCACTTCGCCCGTGAAACGGCTGCCGATTGGGAAGCGCTGTTCAATTTCGCCCCATGGATCCTGTGCCAGTTGCTTGATACTGAGCGACATTTTGCGGTCGTCGCGGTCAATAGTGACAACTTTGGCTTCGTACATCTGGCCCAGTTTGAAGTATTCGCGGGCATTCACCGGCTGGTTGCTCCAGGTTACCTCAGAAACGTGGATCAGGCCTTCTACGCCCGGTTCAATTTCGAGGAACGCACCATAATCTTCGATGTTGACAATTTTGCCTTTAACCACAGCACCTTCCTGGATGTCGGCGTTGAGCACTTCCCATGGATGCGGTTGCAGTTGCTTGAGACCCAGCGAAATCCGCTTTTTGTTTTCGTCGAAATCGAGTACGACCACGTTGATCTTCTGGTTGAGCGACAGCACGTCGCGCGGATCGGAGATACGACCCCAGGAGATATCCGTGATGTAGAGCAGACCATCTACGCCGCCCAAATCGAGGAATGCGCCAAAATCGGTGATGTTTTTAACAACACCTTCCAGTACCTGGCCTTTTTCCAGACCGGCAATGATGGCTTCGCGCTGTTCGGCCAGATCGCTTTCAATCAGTGCTTTGTGCGAAACAACGGCATTTTTGATGGTTTCGTTGATCTTCACGACCTTGAATTCCATCGTTTTGCCTACGTATGCATCGTAATCAATGATCGGCTTGATGTCAATCTGAGAGCCCGGGAGGAAAGTTTCCAAACCAGAAGCATCTACAATAAGACCGCCTTTAGTTTTGCTAACAACCGTGCCGCGGATAACTGTACCATTCTGGTAAGAATCCACAATGTTTTCCCAGGCGCGGAGCAGTTTGGCTTTACGGCGCGACAGCACCAACTGGCCTCTTGAGTCTTCCTGCTGCTCTACGTACACTTCGACAAAATCGCCAATGGTCAATTCCGGCATGTCGCGGAATTCAGACAGGGAAATCAAGCCATCCGATTTATAACCGATGTCGAGTACAATATCGCCGCTGTTGATGGACGTGACCCGACCGGAAACGATTTCGTTTTCGAGGACAGCCGTCAATGTAGCGTCGTATTGTTCCTGTAATTTTTGCTTCTCGTCTTCAGGATAGGAGCGCCCGCGCTTGTTCGTAATAGACCAGTCGAAATCGTCGTGCGGGGTATCAATGGCAACCAATTGCTCAACAGGAAGCTCTAATTCTTCTTCCTCTTCTTCAATAATTGGTTCGTCAGTTGTGTCTACCACAGCGATGCTTCTTACAACTAACGGAGCTTCGGCAACCAGCACTTCCGCTGCGCCTACTGCTTCAATTTCTTCCTCTGCAGGAGTTTCCAGATTTACCGGCAAATCTTCTTCCGGATCCAGATCAAGGTTTTTTTCTTCCAGCATTGACAGAATGCTTTTAAAAAGGTGAATAAATAAGGTTTAAAAATGTCCAAAACAGCCTTTAAAGAGTTACCTCACTGGTTTGGAGGCGCAAAGGTACTTTTTTCTCCTGAAAATTTACTAAAACAGGTGTTTTTTGCAATACAGGACCACCGATTTTTTTCAGCTGGCCTTTTGGATATCTGCTTTATAACCAACTACCTGCCGATGTGACGGCTACGCCCGATGCATAAAAGAAAGCGGATGAAATTGCAGGACAAAAGAAAATTTGTACTTTTGGTCTTAGTGTAGAATTACAAACAAATACCACACATGACAGCAGAACAAAGACCATGGCTTAAAAATTATCCTAAAGGCGTACCCGCCAATATAGATGCCGATGCTTACCCCAATCTGGTGAGCATGCTTCAGGAGTCGTTCACCAAATACAGTGACAAGCCTGCATTTTCCTGCATGGGCAAAACCTTTACTTTCGGTCAGTTAGACCGGCTTTCTGCGCAATTTGGCGCTTATCTGTTGTCGCGCGGACTGGAACCGGGCGATCGGGTCGCATTGATGATGCCCAATTTGCTCCAATACCCCATTGCTTTATTTGGTGCTTTGCGTGCCGGATTGGTGGTGGTCAATACCAATCCGCTTTATACGCCCCGTGAAATGTTGCACCAGTTCAACGATTCCGGCGCCAAAGCCATCGTGATTGTTGAAAACTTCGCATCCAACCTGGAGAAAATTCTGCCCGAAACGCAGATCAAAACGGTTATCCTGACCAGCATTGGTGAGTTGCTCGGATTTCCCAAAGGGACCATTGTGAATTTTGTGGTGCGCAACCTCAAGAAGATGGTGCCTGCTTACAACATTGCCAATACAGTCAGTTTTTCAGACGCCTTGAATCAGGGTAAAAAGTTCACCTTGCCCCCGGCTTCCGGCGGCCCCGACGATACGATCCTGTTGCAGTACACCGGTGGCACTACCGGTGTATCCAAAGGCGCGATGCTGACTAATAAAAATCTTATTTCCAATATGTTGCAAATGCGTGCATGGGCAGCGCCTTCACTCAAAGAAGGCCAGGAAGTCATGTTGTGCCCGTTGCCGCTTTACCATATTTTTGCGTTTACGGTCAACTGCCTGTTTGGCATCAGCATGGGGGCTCTCAATGTGCTGGTGACCAATGCGAGGGACATTCCGTCTATCATCAAAGCGATGAAAGACCATCCGATTTCAATCATCACCGGATTGAATACGCTTTTTAACGCGATGCTGAACAACAAGGATTTCGCTACCCTCGACTTCAAGCCGCTGCGCATTACTTTCGGTGGTGGTATGGCGGTGCAACGCCCTGTGGCTGAGCGCTGGCAACAAGTCACTGGTTGTTTTCTGGCAGAAGGCTTCGGCATGACGGAATCTTCTCCGGTCGCTACCGCCAATCCGCTTGACGGAACCGGGCGCATCGGCACAATAGGTATTCCGATCCCGTCCACCGACCTGCGCATCGTTAAAGATGATGGCGGTGTAGGTGGCTTTGGCGAAATTGGCGAAATCCAGATCAAAGGCCCTCAGGTCATGAAAGGCTACTACAACCGCCCCGAAGCTACAGCAGAAACCATTGTTGATGGCTGGCTCTGTACCGGCGACATTGGCGTCATGGAAGAAGACGGTTTCGTCCGCATTGTGGACCGCAAAAAGGACATGATCCTCGTGTCGGGCTTCAATGTGTATCCCAATGAGATAGAAGAGGTGGTTTGCGCCCATCCGAAAGTACTGGAATCAGCAGCCATAGGCGTTCCTGACGAAAAATCAGGGGAAGTAGTGAAAATATTTGTGGTCAAAAAAGACCCTTCCCTCAGCGAAAGCGAACTCATCGCTTATTGCAAAGAAAACATGACTGCCTACAAAGTGCCCAAGCACATCGAATTCCGCAAAGATTTGCCCAAAACAAATGTGGGGAAAATTTTGCGACGGGAGCTGCGGGACGCGAAATAGTGGTCGCCACCTTCAGGTGGCTGACCGAGTTTGTGTAAAGAGGCAAGGGCAAAATAAGGCGAGGGGCAAAAGGCAATAATTTCGTAAAGCTTGATGTTTTCGTAATCAAATCAGAAAAAATCGCAAAAACATCAACCATTTCAAAACAAAATTGCCCCTTGCCCCTTATTACCCCCGCCGTAACTCCAATGCCAACAAGACAGCAACAGTGCTATGTCCTTCACATAAATAACAAGGAACCTGATTCCGGAAATCAATCTTTATTCCCCGCGACATTTCACTTGTTCAATAACCAAAATCAGCACCAATGAAATCTATAAGCTTGTTATTCTTCTGTTTCTTATTAACAGCCTTGCCTCTTTTTACTTCTGCCCAGAGTTGTTGTCAGATCAGTCAGGAAAATGGCCGTATTGCCTATGACAAAGGGGATTTTGAAGCCGCTTTCCGCGAATGGTCAGAAGGATTAACGAGCCCCGACGCGGACCAATGCCCTGAGTTGGCGGCCTTAGTGGCTAAGGTTCAGGACAAACTCAGTCACTCTTTAGTTGATCAAAAGAAACAAGAGGGGCCCAATGAAATCTCTGATAGCGCCGGAGTTGCGGCTAAAAAAAGCCCTGATCCTATGTCCCGGCCCCCAGACCTTAGCAATCGGCACACGGCGGCCAATTCCAAATGCCTTAGGGCTAGTTTTTAAGACAGGAGCTGCCTGGCGACGCTTATATTCATTAAGCTCAACACGTTTTAGGATATCTTCGATCCAAGGACCCCTCGTTTTTTTAAGCTCTTCCACATTTTTATCAACCTGTGGGTGCTTGGCTTTCTCTTTACCTTTAGAGAAGATGTCAACGGCACCTTCA
>JABWAJ010000424.1 GCA_013361075.1 Saprospiraceae bacterium
TTGCTGAAAAATGAAAAGAATACGCTGCCTTTAAGCAAAAAGCTCAAAAAAATAGCCGTTTTAGGACCAAATGCGAACAACTCAATAGCGGTTTTAGGCAATTATAATGGTACCCCATCCAAGGTAGTCAATGCCCTGGAAGGCATCAAAACCAAGGTGGGCAACCATACCGAAGTTGTTTACGAAAAAGCAGTTGATTTCACCCGAGACACCCTGCTGCGCTACTCCGATCTGTCGGGCCAGTTCAGCTGGGAAAACCAAAAAGGATTTAAAGCCGAATACTTTAACAATAAGGACCTTTCCGGAAAGCCAGAAGCAGTGAGGATCGAAAACCAGATTGACCATATCTGGCAGGAGGGCCAGGAAATCATTGGTCCGGTCAGGGCGGCGCATTTCTCAGCGCGGTATTCAGCCAGTTTTAAAGCCCAAACCAATGGGCCCATCAACTTTGAATTAGAAGGTGACGACGGGTATCGTTTTTTCATCAACGGGAAAGAAGTATTGAATGCCTGGCAAAGAAACCGCTGGGGTCCTAAAGTTTATACATTAACAACCCGCAAAGATTCCATATACCAGTTGGTGATTGAATACTGGCAGGGAGAGGGATCGGCCAGGCTGCATCTCCGGGCAGGTCATTACGAAAAATCTGATTTTAATGCAATTGTCCAACAGTTTTCAGATGTGGATGCCTTCATTTTTATTGGCGGCATTTCACCACAATTGGAGGGAGAAGAAATGCAGGTCAACTACAAAGGGTTTAATGGCGGCGACCGCACGACCATTCTGCTGCCCGAAGCCCAGACTGCCTTGTTGAAAGCCCTACACAAAACGGGAAAGCCGGTTATTTTTGTTATGATGACGGGTAGTGCAATTGCCATACCCTGGGAAGACGCCAATCTTCCGGCAATTGTTAATGCCTGGTATGGAGGACAGAGTGCAGGTACGGCATTGGCGGATGTCCTGTTTGGCGATTACAATCCGGCAGGTCGTTTGCCGGTTACTTTTTACAAAAGTGACGCCGATTTACCCGATTTTAAGCATTACGATATGAGTAACCGAACCTATCGCTATTTCAAAGGAGAGGCGTTGTATCCATTCGGCTATGGATTGAGCTATTCTGCTTTTAAATACAGCAAACTGTCCATACCCCGGTCTGTCGAGGCAGGAAAAGACATTCGCGTTTCCGTCACTGTGACGAACACAGGCAAGATGGCTGGGGAAGAGGTTGCTCAACTTTACCTCTCTTATCCCGGAGTGACGGGAAAGGCTCCAATCAGAGCGCTAAAAGGGTTTCACCGGGTTGGGTTACAACCGGGAGAAAGCAAAATCCTGACTTTTATACTCACCCCAGAGGAATTGTCATTGGTTCAGTCAAACGGAAAACCCTGGCAACCCAAGGGCAAAGCAACCGTCAGCATTGGTGGCGGGCAACCGGATATAAAGCGAAAAACCTCCGGGAATGTCCTGAAAAAGCAACTGGAAATTTTGTAACTAAAGCTCAGGCAGGAAAGGCATTACCATGTGGCTTTCAGGATGATTAAGCCTGAAAGCCACTATGGATAAGGCTGATTACTTTTCTACAGTTGTTTCCAATGCAGGTACTGTCTGAAGATAGGCCCAGATGGCACTCAATTCCTCGTCTGATAAAGGTATTCGGGGCATGGCCACACTTAAAATTGTCCCATCGGGGCGAATGCCTGCCCTAACAGCCATCTGAAACTGAGTTTCTGTCCATTTTCCAATTCCCTGTTCGGGATGGGGGGTGATATTTCGGGAAGTGGTATAGTTGAACTCATGATCAGCAATCTTATTGCCACCTGCAAAAAATCCCGGCGACTTTTCCGGTTCCAGCACAGCATAAGTTTCAAAATTAGCCGAATGACAACTCGAGCATTCATAAACCGCAGTAGCAAGATAGCGACCATAGGCAACGAGGTCACTTTTTGGAGGAGCCAAAACAGGTTGATTGTTGTAAGTCAGGGGTTTAAAAGCTCCAAATTTAATTAAAGCCTTTGCCAGAAAAGAGTATTTTGATACTCGTTTTACTGCCGATGCCTGTACAGATGGTGCGTCTGACCGCAGATAAGCAATAATTGCAGCGACATCTTCATCTGAAAGGTTGGGATACATCATGAATGGCCCGGCCATTTTTTTGTCACGTTTAATCCCTGTACGCAGTAAGTAAGCGATTTCTCCATCCTGATAACGCCCAAGACCTAAAGTTGGATGTCGTGTCAGGTTTCCGGACCAGATTTCGCCAAAGCCTTCGGTTTCAGGCAAAAACAGACGTCCGCTAAGTTTGCCATCCTCCCCTCTGTGACAATGAGCACAGGTATTTTCTACAATACCTCTACCCCTTGCCAAAGAAATGCTGTCTGAAGGCAGCTTTATGTCCAGGTTTTGAACCGGGTATTCCGGCAAATCCGAGAAACCCACCCACGCAGCCAGGCAGCCAAGAGCCAATATGATGCCCACGAGGAGGAAGCCAAGAATTTTGAACATTTTTTTCATACATACAAATTTTGATAGGTTAGGAAAAAAGAGGAACCAGAAGGCGCAAAGCAAGTGGTGTAAGTAGTCTTGCAAAGGTGGGTATGAAAGCCGCGCCCGGCCTATCAAAAATGTAGCATTACCTGTGAAAAATGTCGCAAACAAACGATTCTACTGCATCTTCCTCCATTGCTGGCCGCCGTTTCGCCAGGCCCTCAACAATAACAGCCCCAAAAAACCGGTTGCCCCGAAAGCTGCATTTGCAAGGCTGGTTTCTCCTGCCTGCTGCCAGGTGAAACCCAAAGCACCCGCACTTAGCGCGAGTATGGCAAAAAGAAGTTGCTGCACCGCCAGATAAAGTAATCTGGCACTTTGGGTCACATCAGGAGTACGCATTTCTAAACGCCCCTGGCGGGTAATCTGAAGAGATTGCCGCAATTCTTCGGGCAGAGCCAGTACATTGGTAAGAGTACTTTGCAATAGTTTCCTGACAACGGTGAGCATATCACCACGTTGTCCAAGCACAAACTCCTGCGCATAAGGGCGCACCACGTCGAGCGGGTTAAACTTAGGATCGAGCGAATTACAAAGCCCCAGCAAAAGGGTTAGCATTCTGTTGAGCAGGACGTAATCTTTAGGAACTTGTACCGTACCGGAAATACCGCTGAACCCAATATCCTGAATCAGCCGAAAAAGGCTGTTGTCGAAGGGATTGACTTTGATGTCTTTAAAGTTCAATCCGTCGAGTTGCACTTCATTCTGAAGAAAATTACGCAACGCAGTAATCATTTTTTCTGCCATTTTTTCTGCCTCCCGGCCATGTGCGATGAATCCCATCATGCGGCAGGCATCAACCATTCCCCGGGTATCACTTTTAACAGCAGCCTCAATGAGGTTAATAATTCCCTCTCTCATATTCACCCCAAGCCGTCCGGTAGCCCCAAAATCCAGCAGAACGAGAACACCATCGGGGCGTACGAGGATATTGCCGGGGTGAGGGTCGGCATGATAAAATCCATCTTTAAAAACCATATGACAATAGGCATGTAGTAGCGTTGCTGCCAGTTCCCGGCGATCGAGTTGCCAGGAATCCAGTTGTTCTGTGTTGGAAATTTTAACCCCCGGGTGCCAGGTTGTAGTCAAAACCCTTGCAGTTGAAAAATCAGGATGAATTTCCGGGATGGCTATTTGTTTTTCTCCGCTCAGGTTTTTGCTGATTTCCTGCATAGCCCGGGCTTCCTGCCTGAAATCCAATTCTTCTTCAATCATTTTGCGTACCTGGGAATACAGGTAGTCCATGCCTTTAATGTTGTAAAACCACGAAATGCCCCGGGTTAGCCTGCGGATGACTTCAAGGTCAATTTGGGCAATTGTTTCAATATCGGCATGCTGAACTTTAACCACTACTTCGGTACCGTCGGGCAACTGCGCACGGTGCGCCTGCCCAATGGATGCCGATGCCAGTGGCGTTTCTTCAAACCGGGAAAAAAGCTGCTCTGGTCGCTTTCCAAATTCCCGGCTGATGCGATCGCAAACCTGGCTAAACGGCCGGGGTGGAATGTTGTCCTGGAGCGCTTCCAAAGGCTTTTGAAAAGCTTCTGGCAAAAAATTGCTCAGGATGGACAGCATTTGTCCGATTTTGATAAACAACCCATTGAGTTCGAGAATGGCTTTTTTCACCCGTTCGGCGTTGCGCAGGTGGAGGGCCATGATGCGTTTTTCGTAAAAACCCGCGCCGAAGAGTTTTTTGCCCAGATGAAGTCCGGCATAACTGAGCATAACGACGGCAGCCGTATGGTACGCTTTGCGTACCCGTTGCCTGCCGGAATACAATTTTATGTTAGTCATGGCTCAAAGGAAGCGCTGCCGCGTAAACTTAAATGGACAGGATTTACAGGGTCTTGCAGGATTAACATGATTAAAACCTGTTCATCCTGAAAAATCCTGTAAAACCTGTCCATTCAAAATTCCGGCAAGCATTTACAGCAACTGGTCCATCAATTGCGCCGGATGGCTACGGCATCCATGCGGATCATGTCCTGCAACACCAGCAGGGCTTCGTACAGCTGGATGTCTTTTTTGCGCTCCTTGAGCCAGTTGTCGTTGCGGGCTACGCGGGAGGTGTCGCTTTGAATTTGCAGCAGGTCGGCGCCCGGGTTTTCGATCCGGAAGTTTTCGATCGGTTTGAGCATGTGTTCGAACTGATCGGCTTCTTCTTCCTGTTTTTTGTCCCAGGCGCGGTAGGCTTCCAATTGCAGCGGCAGTTTGGTCCATTCTTTTTGCCGTTTCAGGCGTTGGGCGTTGTCCTCGATTTTGCGGAACGTTTCGTTGCTTTTCACCCGGGCCAGGCTTTGTTCTTTCAGTTTAGCCAGGTCGGCGATGTGATAGGCGTCCTGGTTGTAGTTCACCGGTTCGATCGTTGTAGCGTCGAGGGGGTGCTCGTTTTCGCGTTCGCCCAGGTCGACATAGTTGTAGGAGTCGGGCAAGACGATATCCGGTTTTACGCCTTCCAGTTGGGTGGTTTCCCCGTTGATGCGGTAAAATTTCTGGATGGTGAGTTTCATTTCACCCAGGGGTTTGACCGACTCGTCGTTGGTGGTCAGGTCGAGGTCCCAGAAGCGCTGCACGGTGCCTTTGCCGTAGGTGCTGGTGGTACCGATGATGACCGCGCGGCCGTAGTCCTGCATGGCGGCGGCGAGGATTTCGGAGGCCGAGGCGCTGAATCCGTTCACCATGACCACGAGCGGGCC
>JABWAJ010000425.1 GCA_013361075.1 Saprospiraceae bacterium
CAACATCATAGAGGTTGAAAAATTCCGTTTCGATTATTTTTTACAAACAGATGACCTCTCCAAGGTCTTTTTTAACCAAAATTCGGGATGACTCATGTTTCAGTCCGAACTGAAATAGATGGCTTTCCAACGCATTTTTAGCTTCTTCCTGCTGATCGCCTGCATGACCTTCCTGCCAATGCCTGCGCAGGATCAACTTCGCTTATTGGAAGATAAAATTGCCTGGTTTGAAGCCGATTTTAACCCGGATAGTTTGGCTTTTTATTACCGAAAAAAGGTTGCCTATTCCCGTCAAACGGACAATCTGGCGGATTGGGCCGATGCCTGGTTCAACTGGCAATACACGCTCGACGATGCTCATCACGAAGCACTGATTTTATTGGATTCAGCGGTCCAACTGGCCTGGCGGCTGCCCCGGAACGAAGACGAAGCCATGGCGCTGGCCTATGTGCAGGCTGCGCGCTCCCGTCACTTGTTCGAATTGGGAAAAATACTCCCGGCTGTCAAAGCCGGCGAAGCCGCCCTGGCCTTGTACGAAAGTGTTGCCCTGTATGACCCCGATGCACTGGATTATTTTTACCTGCCCCTGATCGGGCAATATACCCGACTTGGAGACAATGAAAAAGCGCGGATTTTGTGTAAAAAAGCCATTGAAAACCATGCTGAAGGTCCACAGGATGCGGCTTTGGCGGGTTTGTATAACAACCTTGGCCTGGCTTACTGGAATGACAGGGATTTTGAAAATGCAATTGCTGCTTTCAAAAAAGGATTGCAATGCCGGGATATTTCGCCAATCAAATCGGGATTGCTGCAACAATCTTTAGCACAAACTTATTTTGAAACCGGGCGTATCGATCTGGCAGAAACGTTTGCGACCACCGCAATTGCTGTATTGACGCCTTTGAAAAATTCGGGGTTCGACCAGCAGGAGGTTGCCGATTATTTGTCGGGCGCATGGCTTGTCAAAGCGAAGTTGTGCATGCAACAGGGAAGATTTGCTGTGGCCCGGAAATACCTGCAGCAAGCCCTCGAAGAAGGAACAACGGCGCATGGGGCCTCAAACCACCGCGATCTTGTCAAAATTCAGGTTGAATTTGGCAAATTATACCTCCATACGGGCCTGCCTCAGGCAGCAGCCGAAGCTTTTCATGCCGCATTGTGCAGCCTGATTCCTGGATTACCGGCTTCCGATGTGTATGCACTGCCCGCCCATGGTCAGTTGTACGAAGAAAACACCATTTATGAAGCTTTGGAAGGTAAGGCCGATGCCTTACAGGCCCTGCATGGGAAGTCGCGCCAACTGACGAACCTGAAAACCGCACTCGATTGCCACCAATTGGCGGGCCGGGTGGAATCTATGTTGCGGCATGCCTTGCAATACGAATCTTCCAAAATCAGCTTGTTGTCGCAAAGCCGCCTGCGCATTGAAAAAGCCATTGACATCGCCCGGGAATTGTGGGAAGCAACCGGCGATATGCGCTATATTTACACAGCCTGGGCCAACGCCGAACAGGCCAAATCGGCCCTGTTGCTGGAAGCCGTGCAGCGCAACCGGTTTGATGCCCTCATTGCAGGTGATACGCTGCTTTCCGGTGCGCGTACCTTGCGGCAGCAGATCGCCTCTCTCGAACGCCTGATGCTGGAAGAACCGCTCTCTCCGTCGCTTTCAGAATGGACTTTGCAGCGCGATGCCCTCATCCAGCAGTTGACGGCCCTGGAAGCCCGGTTGCAGCAACGATACCCGGCGCACTCCGAATTTCTGCGGCAGACGGAAAGTATTTCGGGGGCCTCCATCCGCGCTTTCCGGGATACCCTGCCCAACCATACCCTCATCGAATATTTTGCAGGAGACGACTATGTAGAGGTATTCGGGCAGTCGCCCAATGGCAGGGTAACCTGGAAACGGATCTCCAATCCGGATTCGCTTGCCGCAAAAACACAACAGTTTTTGTCTTTGTTACAATCGAGGAAGGCGATGGAACAGGCCAACGCTTACCGCGAATTGGCTTACCTGATTTACCGCGATGGGTTATTGCCTGTGTTGGAATCCCTGAACTTAAAATCGGGGGCACTCCTGCTCATTCCGGATGCCTGGCTGGCCAATTTGCCTTTTGAAGCGTTGTTAGATGAACCTGCGCCACAGGAACCGTGGGAACGTGCACCCTTTTTGCTACGGCGTTACAGCGTACAATATGCTTTTTCGCTGGCGGTTCTGGAAAGCCAACGCCGGTTGCCTTCTAAGGCTGAGGGCAATGTGTTGCAGGTAGCGCCCCGGTTTTCGGCAGGCCAGCGAGGGTTACCCCCCTTGATCCAAAGCTCGGGGGAAGCACCCGTAGAGGAGATTTGCAAAAGCAAGCTGCTGATTGATGCACAAGCTGATTTCAAAACACTCCGGTTCAATGCTCCGGGGTTCCGGATACTGCATCTTTCGACCCATGCCGGGATAGATACCGGCGGCCTGATGCCCCGGGTAGAATTGTTTGACCGGTCGGCCCTGCTTCCGGATATTTACGCCCTGCAATTACAGGCCGACCTTGTGGTGCTCAGTGCCTGCCAGACCGGGCTGGGGCAATTCCGGAAAGGCGAAGGCGTGATGAGTTTATCCAGGGCATTTACCTATGCGGGGGCCAAAGGTTTGATTTCCAGCCTTTGGACCATCAATGAAGCTGCGACAACCAACCTGCTCCGGCGCCTTTACCAAGGGCTTACCGCTGGCGAGGCCAAAGCGGAAGCGCTGCGCCATGCCAAGCTGGGATATTTGGATGACCCGGCCATAGCTGCTTTCCAAAAATCGCCGTATTACTGGGCCGGGTTGGTATATTTGGGGGACGAAGGAGCGGTGGAACTCCGTGCCTGCTGGAATTTTCGTCTCCTGATCTGGCCGGTTTTGCTGATTTTGGCGGTCATGGGCTGGCTAAAACGAAAAACTTTGTTGGGTAAATGAGCAGGATTTTTTACCTTGTCTGTCAAGCGGTTTTTTTAAAATTGCAAGCCTCAATAGAATACTTTACCTCTAATTACGCATAAACTCTAACGCATGAAAAAAATTTTATCCCTTTCTATCGCCCTCTTTTTGGTGGCTATGCTGGCTCCAACCCTGTCGGCCCAACAACTGGTCAGCAGCGGCCTGTTGGGCACACGCACCCGGGCGCAATTGCAGGCACAGTTCGGATTTTTCATCCAGAATGGCATCCGGATGTACCGCATCACCTACACCACCCCGGATATTTCAGGGCAGCCCGACACCGCTTCCGGCTTGCTGGTCGTGCCGGTTCGCAACACCCCCAGCAGCTATCCGCTCATGTGTTACCAGCATGGCACAGTAGATTCCCGAACGGATGTGCCCTCTAACCTGCAGGGTGGCTGGGAACTGGCGGCTGTTTTTGGCGGAATGGGCTATGTAACCGCTGCACCTGACTTTCTTGGGCTTGGCGAAGCCCGCGGTTTTCATCCTTATGTGCATGCAGAAACCGAAGCGTCTGCGGCAGTAGATATGCTGTTTGCCGTGCGGGAATTTGCCGAAGAAGACGAAGACCTGGTGATAAACGACCAGTTGTTCATCTCCGGCTATTCGCAGGGCGGCCACGCAGGGATGGCTCTGCACCGATCAATTGAGCAGGATCACTCAGATCAGTTCACCGTCACGGCAGCGGCGCACATGTCGGGGCCTTACAGCATTTCGGGCGCCATGCGCGATAAAATTCTGAGCGATGAGCCTTACTATTTTGCCGCGTATTTGCCGTTTACTGTTTTGTCGTACGACCTGGCTTACGGGCTTTTCGACGACATTGAACAATATTTCAAGCAGCCTTACGCGGACATGATTGAGCAGTTTTACAATGAAGACATTAACCTGGGTGACCTCAACACCATGCTCATTGACCAGCTGGAGCTTGAATTTGGCGCATCGGTCACCAAAAATATGTTTCAGGACAGCATTTTGCAAGCTGTGATCAACGATCCTAACCACCCGGCCAATGTAGCCTTGCGCGCCAACGACGTGTATGAATGGGCGCCTGTAGCCCCCACACGGCTCTACTATTGCCAGGCCGACGATCAGGTGACCTACCGCAACAGCATCATCGCTGATTCGGTGATGTCCACCGTTCTGGGGGCATTGGCCGTAGACGCCATCAACGTCAACCCCAATGCCGATCACGGAGGTTGTGTGCAACCCGCTGTCACCGCAGCGATATTTTTCTTTGCCAACCTTCAGGAAATTACGGTCGGCAGTAATGAAGTGGCAGCAGGCCCTCGTCCGGCGCTGTACCCTAACCCGGCTAATGAAAATTTCCAGGTAAAAAATGCCCCTGCCGGTGCACTGGTGCAACTGCTAACCTTAGATGGACGCCCGGTTTTTGAAGCTTCTGTGAGCGGAGAAAACCAGTCGGTTGCCTTACCGGCAAATTTCCAACCCGGAGTTTACCTTGCACAAATCATCTGGGACAACGGATTTACGGTGGAAAAATTGGTGATCGGGAAGTAATGTTTGTCTGTATAGTCCGGTAGCTGCATCACCCAACTACCGGACTATACAAACCGATTTCATTTTTCCCGAACCGTCCACCGTCAACCGTCCACCGTCCACCGTCCACCGTCAACCGTCAACCCTCAACCTTTTCATCATGCCTTACAACGACCTTACTCCTGAAGAAGCGCGCGTCCTGCTCCACAAAGGCACGGAGCGCCCGTTTACCGGTGAATATTACGATTTCAAAGCGGCGGGTACCTACATTTGCCGCCAGTGCAATGCCCCGCTTTACCGTTCGGAAGACAAGTTTGATTCCGGCTGTGGCTGGCCCAGTTTTGATGATGAAATTCCCGGAGCGGTGCGCCGCGAAACGGATGCCGATGGCCGCCGTACGGAGATTTTGTGTGCCAATTGCGGCGGGCATCTTGGGCATGTTTTTCTGGGCGAGCGTTTTACGAAAAAGAACACGCGGCATTGTGTGAATTCATTGTCTATGAAGTTTGTGCCGAAGGAAGGAGCTTGAATAAGTTAATTCACAAATTTGTTAAAGCTGGGCAATTTATTGTTTTCCATCGCTCGTGCCCAAGCCCTCCCTCGTGCCATAGCTCAAGCTTAATAAAATAGGCACTGCTCATTGGCCCCGCTCGTGCCGAAGCTCCATCACTTTCCACCCGCTTCATTTTAAAACGGCGCTGCTCGTGGCGACCTCTTGGGTCGCATACGGGTTAAGGCTGCGGGTTCAGCCCGCCGTCAATAAATCC
>JABWAJ010000426.1 GCA_013361075.1 Saprospiraceae bacterium
CGTTTACGCGCATAGGCATAAGACCAGCCCATGTGAGCTGCAACGGCTTCCATACTGAGATCCTGTTTCCAGGAAAGGTCAAAAATTTGTCGGCAATCTTCGTGAATTTGACCTAATTTTTCCAACAAAAGTTTGAATCGTTCGGTTTTTTCGAGCGGTTCGTCCATGTCCTGCATTTGATCAGATACCGCGAGTTCATCCGGTGTTACCCCGGCGTCAAATTTTTTTCGGCGCAATTTTTTCCACCATTGCCTTTTACAGATTTCAAATAAGTAAGTGGAGAAACTGCTGGTAAGTGTTAAGTCTTCTTTTTGCAGGCGGCGAAGGATAGCTTCCAGCGCATCCATGAATACATCGCGGGCATCTTCTTTAGTGCCATTGTTCTGGCAAATAAACGTGCTGATCATCGGGAGGAATTCCGAAAAAATGGCTTTTACAGCTTCAGGCTGCTGCCGGATTAATCCTGTTAAATACCATTCATTGGAGTGTTCTGCCATTTTGCAAACAGGTTATTCACAGTAAAGGTAAAAAACCCACCGGTAAAATACCCAACCCGCTATGGTATTCACTGCACCTGGTTCGCATTCTTGATATTTTTCAATCACAGGGTAACAAATAAAAAAGCCAGGGTATGTACTGACGAATGGTTCACCCACTCCTTCGGGATAACGTGAAGCAAATCTGATCTTTTCACAAACCAAACTTTTTACAATGAAAAAGATGAAAGCACCATTCGTCCTGGTATTGGTATGCCTGTCACTTACCTCTTGTGAATTATTAGAAACCCCGGTTACCTGCGAAGGTTTCGGTTACCTGACTGTAACAAACGGTTCCCTGAACACCATCCACAAGATTATGATTGACGGAACCTGGTACCGAACATTGGCTCCCGGCGAATCGGAGACGATAGAACTGGCTGCCGGTAGATACGACATGCAATTTAAAGGCGATGGACAAGGTGGATGCAGCCCGTCTACAGCAACCATTTCTGCATGTAAAACCGAAGGCCGGGTTTGCCGGAATTAGTTTTCGTGAATGATCAATCCATTTTATCATGAAAATCTCCAAACTAAATGCCCATATTCCATTGCTGCTTGCTTTCGGTATGGGTTGGTATCTCAAACCTGCAGCACCGGATAATTCCGAACCTTTTTCAACCTACGCCCAACAGGCCATAGAGGCAACAGTCATGGTTGAAACTCAATTGAAAACCTGCAGCGGCGATTCAACCCTGCTCCAAAAAGGGGCTGGTGTCATTCTCTCCTCGAATGGATTGATTGTCACCAACTATCACAACATTGGAGAGGCAGAACATATCGAAGTGAGTTTGCATGATGGCAGCCGCTACTTAGCTACCGTGACCGCTCGCGAGCCGAAAACAGACCTGGCGCTGCTACAAATTTCGGCAAGAGGACTCCGTTGCGTAACGTTAGGCGATTCCGAGTCGCTCCGCCCAGGCGAACCGGTCTTCGCCATTGGCAGCCCAGGGCAATTGGATTATTCCCTGACCAGTGGGGTAATAAGTGCGCTCAATCGCAGTATTGGTGTCATCAAAGCTCCGATGGCGATGGAGCAGTTCATTCAGACGGACGCAGTGATGAACCCAGGGAGTAGCGGCGGCCCCTTGCTCAACCACAAGGGCGAACTCATTGGCATAAACACTGCGATTATCAGCCAGACCGGGCGCTTTGAAGGATATTCTTTTGCTCAGCCTGTGTCGCTGGTGGAAGAAATTATTCCAAAGTTGGGTAACAATGCTTCCCGCTAAGGTATTCCTCTAAAAATTACTTAAAAAATCACTGTGCTTTTAATGCCCGGCAAAGCAATGTTCTGCTCTTGCCTGAGAAAAGCATGCTCTTAATTATTCATCAAAAAATTACGCAAAATGCAAAAACGAGCAAAAGGTGGAAATGTCGCTCCGGCAGATGCAGCAGCCCGTGTAGAAATTACTGAAAAATGTGCTTTGGTGGCGGTGCCAGTCCCAAATGCTCCGGCCAAACCCGAACCATTCAAAGCAGATTCCATCCATAAAGCCATTGAAGGATTGGGGGTCAGTTTCAAGTTCAACCTACGGCATTTGGATGGTACAAGTTCCCGGGAAAAATTAGAAATCGAATCGCTTGACGATTTTGAAGAAGCCACCATCGTACGCAAATCAGTCACTTTGCGCGAATTGAAGCGGCAGATGGAATTCCTGCACGAGTTTCAGAACGAACTCCGACACAACCCCGTATTCCGGCAGGAACTGAAGGAGTTTTTGAATTCTGATCAACGGGGGCAGTTCGTACAATTCCTCAAAGGATGGGCGCAACAGTTAAAAAAGCCTTCTTCTGAGTTTCTGAAACTGCTCCAATCCTGATTCTTTATCCTGAAAAAATTAAAGCCATGATAAAAAATGCCATAAAAGCCGAAGCGCTAAAAGAACTCCTCGACTTCGAACCCATACTTGAGGGATTGGAGACCCTGGGAAATGTGTTCCCCACCATCACGGTTACCTTTGACGAAGATGCCCGACATGACCTCCCCGGATTACTGAGCGACGCCCTCGAAGCCGAAGATATTTATGCCAAATTCTCCATGTTGGCCAACTTGCTGGAATCAACGGAGAACGTGGATGACATCCAGGCGAAAATTGATGAAACCTATCAGGCTGTACAGCAACAATACGAGGCGAACATGCAGGCTGTTTTTGCGCAAACCAAGCCTTTTGAAAAAATAGCCCGCTCGCTCAATCTCCTGTATATGAATGCCGGTGGCGAAGCAAAAGTTGCCATCATTCCGGTCAGTGCCTCCAAGTTTGCGGATTCTGCCAACCCAAAGCACTTCGAAGCCATGCGCCATTACATGCGCAAACAATACTACAGATGGATGATGGAAGACTCGCCTTTCTACATTACCTATATCGGCGACATCGGCAGCAAAAGCGCAATGGACATGATGGCGATGGCTGCTGAAGAAACCCGCGCTTTAGCTATACTCGATATCCGCGAAATGAGCAGCGCCAAAGCGGTCATAGATTTTTCAGACCGCGTCAAAATCGCCGGCATACCCGCCCATCTGGCGCATTTGGTCATTCCCGGTACCTGGGTGTATGCACATGGAGCTTTCGATGTAGACTATGTGGAAGAAAATGGCCGGTTGAGGCGCATAGAAAAACAAATGGCGGTACCAACCTCCTGCGCCCTTATTGGCAAATTGCTGGAAGTACGCCCGGGCGTATATATCACTGGGCTTGAAAAGTCTGCCATCGTTGGGATTAATGGCGTAAAGGTTGCTTACGATTTAGAACGCATTGAAGCCAAACAATGGGATGAAAGAGGCCTGATTCAGATTGAACCGCATGGCCATATTCAGGGCGCTGCTACTGCCAACAAATCCAATAACTACGACCTACGCAAATTCCCCAAAGTAGACATCGCCAATGCCTTGCTCAAAGACCTGGTTCAGTATTGCAACAATAAATCCTATTCCAAATGGGGTGGCAAGCACTGTCGGGAATTCCAGCGCGAAATCGAGATTTACCTCAACCGCCGCATGAAGCACGACCTGATTGAGGGTTATGCCATTAACAAGATCGAGTACGATACCTACGATGAAAATGTTGAAATAGACATCAGCATCCAGTTTTTTGAAGTCGCAGACGAGTTTGACATCAAGCTACACGGCTCGAAAAACGAGGTAGACGTGAAAAAGAAAGCAGAAAACAAATAATTCCTTCACATTAAAAACCTTTCGATCATGCCAATCACGGATATTTTCCTGGAAGCAGGCGACCGCAGAGACCGGTTGATGTATTACCACATTGATTTTGACCAGCGCATAGACGAGCGCACCGGAAAACCGATAGGCCGACCCTTACTCACCCAGTTTTCGATCCGCATCCGCCGCGAAAGCCAAGAAGCAGTGCCCTTCTACATCAGGTGGCAATTAGAACCAGCCATGCAGCAAAATCTCGACATCAGTTTCTATGAAGACCACCAGTTGAAGCGCGAGATCAAAATTGAAAATGCCTACTTAGTAAGCTACAATCAGGACAACAACGAACCGGGATATATAGAAGAAACGCTGATTATTTCGCCGGAGAAGGTAGAAATTGATGGAGAAACCTTTGACCGTAAGGATGCCTATTGATTGAGTATACCGGCTGTGTCGGATCGTACACTGCTTTTTGAGACAGCCGGTTTTTTTCAACCTAATTTAAAAACCGCTCATTCATGTCACTGGTTGCACCCAACATTATCGAAATAGACGGCTGGAAAAAAGAATGGGTTTTTAACACGCTTACCCTCCGCCAAACCTACAATGACCACCACGTATTTGAAATATCAGTGCTGGTGCCCGAAACCACAAAGAACAATCCTGCATTTACTGCATCTGAGCTGGCGGGGCTTTTGGGCAAGGATGTATTCCTGAATATCCGGATTGAAGCATTGGAAACACCTCAAGATGGAAAAGTTTCAAATCCAGGCAAAAACAAAATTGGCGCTACCTGTCATTTTGAGGGTTTTGTAGACGAGGTTGTGCCGGTATGGACCCCAAAGGCTTGCATGTTGCGAATTACCGGTTACAGCAAAACCATCTTTATGGACTGCGGTCCGCAGTTTCGCACGTTCTATCAAAAATCAGTCGGCGAAATCGTCCAAAAAATTACGTCTGGTTACAGCAGAAAAATTCCTGCGCCCGTCCTGAACGGTGCGGGCATGCAGGCTGATTTTTCCGTGCAAACTCAGGAAACTGACTACCGCTACCTCTGCCGACTGGCGGATACCTACGGCAAAGTCTTTTATTTTGACGGGAAACAATTGCACTTTGGCGATCTGGAGAAAAGAGAGGGTGCAGGAGCAATTGAATTGGAGTTTGGCGAAGACCTGAAACAGGCCAGCATTGGCCTGAACATTGCTCCCTTGAACTTTGAACTGGGCGCCTACAAAATGGAAACAAATGACATCGCATCTTATTCAGCCGTTAATGATTGCCCCAGTAGCCATCTGCTTGCAAATTTAGCCATCAAAAAATCGGCGGTTTATCCGGCGCCCAAAATGCATCTGCCAAACATTACCCCGGGCGTGCCGGAATTAAAACGGAAAGCGAACCAACTCTTAGCCAAACAAGCTTATGGTTTGGTACAATTCACCGGCGCATCGGATTTGCCTTCTTTAAAAATCGGCAGCAAAATTTCTGTTAAAGGCGCTCCGGAAATCGTCGGGCAAGGTGAGTTCATCATCAT
>JABWAJ010000014.1 GCA_013361075.1 Saprospiraceae bacterium
CCCGCGACGAACAGGCCGTGATCGAAGCACGCAACCTTGTCGACATCAATTATCTGGCATTGAAGCAATTGCTCCAGCTCGACCCCATGACAGATATCCGGATTGTTCGCCCGGAAGTAGTCATTCCGGCAGATGCCAATCCTGAAGCATTCACGCTCAATGAGGTTTACACAGCCGCTTTAGGCACACAACCCAATATTCGCGCCAATGCACTACGGACGCAGAGCGCTTTACTTGATGAGTCCATTGCCCGGGCAGGCGCTTTGCCTTCATTGAGCTTGTTTGGCAGCATGAATACTTTCTTTTCCAGTGTTTCTCAGGATTTCCTCAACCCCAATTTAGACAACGCAACATTGGTGGCGGGTACTCCTGAACCGGTTCGGATCAACGGCATTGATGCATTGTTGACGGAGTTTTCTTTTCAGGGTGTCACCTTTCCGAAAAAGAGCTACGGCGATCAGTTGAACGAAAACTTTGGTCAAACCGTTGGCATCAGCCTTCGTATCCCGATTTACAACAACCACCGCAACAGCATCGCTATGGAGCGTGCCCGACTCGGCGTGTTGAATCAGGAAGTCTTCAACCGCCAGGCAGAACAAACCCTGAAAACCAATATCCAGCAGGCTATTGCCAGTGCCCGTGCTGCAAAATTATCGCACCAGGCGGCCCTGCGCAGTGTGGAAGCAGCTCAGGCGTCTTACGACAATGCGAAAAAGCGGTTTGATCTCGGTGGCATCAATTCGCTGGAATTTACCAATGCGCGCAATTTACTCGACCAGGCACAGGTAACCCTCATTCAGGCCAAGTACCAGTACTTGTTTAACCTGAAAGTAGTGGATTTCTATTTGGGTAAACCGTTGAATCTGAATTGATTCGACTAATGATAATTAAGTTAATTGTTACGCCCCTGAATTCAGTCAACCCGGAACTGAAAAGTGGACTATTTTTCAAAATGATGCATCCGGAGTTGATATCCGGTAAAAAAAATGAATAAAAATGGCAAAGCGAAAAGGTAAAAATACCTTCATTTACATTCTTGCAGCCATCGTTGTTGCACTCATCGTATTGGTTGCGGTTCAACAAAGGATGAAACCCGAGGGCGAAAAGGTCTTTGTTGAAAAAGCCGAACGCAGGCTGATCAAAGAAATCGTGGCAGCAAGTGGTAAGGTGTTTCCGCAAACGGAAGTAAAAATCAGCTCCGATGTTTCCGGCGAGGTGGTAGAGCTGTATGTAGAAGAAGGCGACTCGGTCGTAAGCGGGCAACTTTTAGCCAAAATTGATCCGGATGCCTACGAATCACAGGTAGAACGTGGTCTTGCGGGTGTAAACAGCGCCAAAGCGCAACTGGCGAATGCTTTTTCCCAGATCGAAGGGTCGAAAGCCCAGCGCGAGCAAATTGAAGCGCAGCTGATCAATGCCAAAGAAATCCACAAACGCAATGAAAAACTGAAAAAGGACGGGGTCATTTCAGATGCCGACTTCGATGCTTCTTTAGCCAATGTGCGGCAATTGGAAGCCAACCTGCGTGCTGCTGTCGCCAACATCAAGTCGGGCGAAGAAAGTGCCAAAGCAGCTAAATATTCCGTTGAAAGCTCGGTAGCCGGCCTGAAAGAGCTGCAAACCAGCCTGCGCCGAACCACCATCTACGCGCCCATGAACGGCATCGTTTCAGCACTCAACGTAGAAAAAGGCGAACGCGTGGTGGGAACCATTCAAATGACCGGTACGGAATTGATGCGCATTGCCAACCTGAATGCTATGGAAATCCGGGTGGATGTGAGCGAAAACGATATTCCGCGCGTCTCCATTGGAGACGAAGCGGAAATTGAAGTGGACGCCTATATTGGCCGGAAATTCAAAGGACGGGTAACCCAGATCGCCAGCTCGGCAACCGGCTCGGGGCTTGCTACTTCCGCATCTCTTACCAGCGATCAGGTCATCAATTTTGAAGTACGGATCAGCATGGATCAGTCTTCTTATCAGGATCTGCTGGCCAAAGGCCGCAAGCACCCGTTCCATCCCGGCATGTCGGCTTCTGTTGAAATCAATACCGAAGTCATCAAAGATGCTCTGAGCATCCCGATCCAGTCGGTGACCACCCGTGATGAAAAAACGGGAAAGGCCAAAAAGGTCAGCAACGAAACGCAGGGAGAAGAGGAAGATGATATGGCAGTTGCTAAAAACAGCAACATCAAAAAAGAAGACGAAGAGAAAGACCTGAAAGAGGTCGTCTTCATCATATCCGGTGATACTGTGTTGATGTCTGAGGTAAAAACCGGTATACAGGACGATACATACATTCAGGTGCTTTCCGGGGTGAAGGAAGGCGATGAGATCGTAAAAGGCCCGTACACCGTCGTTTCCCGCCAATTGAAGCAGGGCGACAAGGTCATCAAAACAAAAGAAGAGGATTTTTTCAAAAAAGACGAGTAGGGTCAGAAAACCTTCTGACCCAAAGATAAAGTCAGAAAACCTTCTGACCCAAAGATAAAGTCAGAAAACCTTCTGACCCAAAGATAAAGTCAGAAAACCTTCTGACCCAAAGATAAAGTCAGAAAACCTTCTGACCCAAAGATAAAGTCAGAAAACCTTCTGACCCGGAAAACGGGGTTGTGCCAAGAAGCAAAGCCTGTCCCGTAAGCGGGAGCAATTTTATTCCGTAAAGGTCGATGTTTTTGTAGGCGATCGGATTGATTTTACGAAAACACCTCATTTTAGGAAATTATTGTCTTTTGCCTTTTATTATCTCCCCCAACGGAAAGGCAACCATTGGATACTCCGATGGTTGCCTTTTTATGGTAACTTTTTCTTTTTTTTGGGGTTACTCCTGCGTGTCGCAGTGATGAAAAATTCTACGGATGCTTGCTTGAGTTATGAATAAAGACCACAGTGTTTTTTATAAATTATACGGAATACTTTTCAACCATCTGCACTAAGTTAATCGATGCAAATGGGGAAAACCGGGCATATTTATGTGCATTTATTTTATTGCATTTCCATCTTTACCCTTAGGTATTAATACAACTTCTCCAGATACTGAATCATGCTCAATACCCAGAACTCCAATATGCCCATTTTCTATTTTTAAACTTGCGTACAATGGAAAGTAAGGTTCAATTTCTTCATAATTTCCAACTCTATCAGTAAGGTATTGAGCAAGAGCTTTATGAGGTAGCACTAAAAAGCCTGCAATAATTTGTTTCTGCAGTATTCCAATTGCCATTTTATTTAGAGATCTATGGGAAGACGAAATGTTACCAGTTTCCCATTCAACAGCTACAATACCTGATGAAGTTTGCTTTATTGCATCTATTGGACCAGGCCTCATTCCTTTTACAATATTCATTCTTACTTCTGAATGCCATCCGTTTTTCAGTAGGTGTGCAATAAAATTATCTTTAATAGGAACGACTCCATTTCCCCGCTTAACAGGATTTATTATAAACATATATGGATCGGCCCAGGAAACAGTCAAAATAGCAGACCTGATTTCATCATAAATATGCTGAAACTCCAGGCTCGCCCGAAAGTTTCCCACTGAAATCAACTCTATATTAGTTAATATTTTCATAAGTATGAAAAATTTCGCGACTAATTAAAATAGATTTACTTCGAGAGCTTAAATGCAGGCTCTCAAAAGGTGCCCTAATACCTTGTTTAGGTAAAGATATATATGTTCTATCATGATTTGCTTATTTGATCTACTTTAATTGAAAGCTTTCTTGAGATTCTTTTCCTTCGATTAACCTGATCAAACGCGATCTTTATGATGGTGTCCTTGTTTTATGAATAGACAATGTCTCTATTTGCCAATGACAAACTTGCAGACTATAGTTTGCTTAGTTATCTTTGCCAAAATTTGACCTATGAGGAGTTTTTATGAAAGTATCGGCGTGAATCCGCGTAATCGAAAAGAAGCAATAGAGATTTCCAAGCTTCTGGAGATACCAATAGTTATGTTAGATTTTTACAATGAGCACCAAATTCTTCCATTTGAAAACCACTTAACAATAATAAACGAACGGCTACACATTTCCGAAATTTCTCTCAAAATAAGAATGGGCATTATTGATAGTGATGTCAGAGACCTGCTATTGCACAATGAAGATTATTTATTAAAGCAATATGCCCAAAAGTATAATAAAGTAGAAAGCCTGCTCACCCCTTCTTTTCAAACAGAGTTAGGGAAACTATTTCAGGGTGATTGTCTGGATTTGTTAAAACAAACAGGATCTGAAACTTATGACCTTATTTTTGCAGATCCCCCGTTCAATTTGGATAAATTTTATTTATCCAATTATGATGACAATATATCTTCTATTGAATACTTGAATTGGTGTTATGAATGGATAAATGAATGTGTCCGAGTTCTAAAAACAGGAGGAAGTCTTTTTATTTGGAATATACCTAAATGGAATACTTTTTTCTCAAATTATCTAAATAATAAATTGCTTTTTCGGCATTGGATTTCTGTAGATATAAAATTTAGCTTGCCAATAGGGGGCAAACTCTATCCCAGTCATTATTCATTGCTCTATTATTCAAAAGGTAAACCTACAACTTTTCGACCGGACAGGATGCCAATGGAAGTTTGTAAAAAATGCTTTACGGACTTAAAAGATTATGGCGGGTATAAGAATAAAATGAACTCTAATGGGGTAAATTTAACAGATGTGTGGTACGATATTCCACCTGTAAGACATAACAAGTATAAAAGGAGGAAGGAAGCAAATGAGTTAAATATAAAACTATTGGATAGGATTATTGAAATGTCTTCTAAAGAAGAAGATTTAATTTTTGACCCTTTTGGTGGGGCTGGCACAACTTATATTGCTGCAGAAATAAAGAACAGGAGGTGGCATGGCATCGAACTTGGACCTTTGGATGATATTATCAAAAGGTTTGAAAATATTGAGGAAGATAAAGAATTACTCCGTAAGTATAGGCGTAATTATAATAGTCTTTTTCCTATTGAGATTAAAAATAAAAGAATGCAATTAAATTTGTGGACAGATGAATCATTCAATGAAGTTGAAGTAAAACATAGTCCTTTGTAAGATGGGAATATTTTAAAAGGTTTCTCTTTCTTTCCTTACCAGGAAACCCCTGACGTAATGTAACAAGCGACGACAGCCATCGGTTGTTTGCTTTAAAAAAGAGAAACAGTAACTACTAACTAGTCGCTCCTGAAAAACGCTCATCCAGCTTCTATTTGTAGTTGAGCGGAATGAAAAAGGACAAATTTGCCTTTCTGTATCCATAAAAAAGTCTCTGTAAACTGTCCTCAAGTGACAGGAGAATGGCCAAAAAAGGCAAAGAAAAAGCCTTGACCAGCTTTTTCATGAACTTTTTAAGGTTCCAGGCAGCACAAGCGAGCAGAACGTTCATTCGATCACTGGTCAATCCCTTATAAAAACTTCGTTCCATTCGGTGATCCGATTTTACATGACCAATAATTGGTTCAATACTCGCTCGTCGCCGAAACATAGCCCTCAATTTCCTTTGCTCATAAACAGATTGATTTTTGTTTTTGGGGCCTGGTATAAAAATATTGGTATTTCCAATTTTCCTAATTGGCTTCGATGGTTTACCTGTATTCGAATACAAGGGAGTAAATTCCCGTTCGAAATATTGCCAATTTATTTTTTGGGCCAAAAGTACTAATTCATGTGCCGGGTTTACTATTTGATGTAAATTCGGCTGAAATATATTCCCTTGTTTCGGATTCGGTAATTCACCTTTCATAATTTGCAAGCTTTTCGCCCGTAAAATACGAATCCTTGCAAATAAAAACAAGGGTTTTTCGTGCTAATTTTATGACTATCAGTTTGTTGAGTGTATTTTCGGGAGCGACTAAGATACTATTTCCATGATTATTGCTGCATTTCTGGTGGGATTATTTGCTGGTTTATAAGTATTGCTGCCTGTCTTCAGGGGGGGGATAGCTGCGTGGTAGCAAATGACCGTTTGCGTAAATCGTGTTGAATTGGTCAAATGGGTTGAAATAGTATATCCGATGTTCGTTATACCTACTTAACCAATTCAACCAATTCAACTAATTCAACCAATTTAACTCTTCTCCCGCAACTCCTTCAATTTCCGCTGGTACAACTCTTCTCTGGCCTGCGTATTTTTCGGATCGGTAATGTCCATTTTTTTCGCAGCGTCTTTGTGGTTGGGATTCACTTTCCGTCCGGGAAAAGCAAGTTTGCTTTTCAGGGTGGTTGCCGTTTCCCGGTCAGTTTCTTCCACCAGGCGGCTCAGGTCTTCTTCTTTCAGGTACCGGCCACTTTTTATTTTTTTGCGCGCCACTTCTTTGGCTACTTCAGCGCCTACGATTTCATCGTACCGGTTGCTGGCAACAGGCAGGGTGTTTTCTTCCTCTTCCACTGCGGCACCGCGCGCTTTTTTGCGAATGGAAGCACTGACTTCACCAGCGACGTATTCTGCCTGACGCTCAATGGCTTCCTCTTGAGCCAGACGCTCTTTTACCTGCTGGTCAAAGACACTCAGGTCGTAACTCGACAGCGCTTTTTTCAGCTTAGGAGCAGCATACAGATCGGCTTCTTCCAGCCCCTGAGCCCAACGGTCGCTATTCGCCGAATATTTAAAATAAGAGCGGAGGTCGCTTGAGGCCGATTGTTCTTTCAGCTTAACCAATGGCTTGATGACGCGGTTCATAAAATCATTCCAGTTGTTGATGGATTTACCCGACTGGATTTCGATCAGGCCGACCGCCAGCGCAATACCAGCCGGGATGCCTTTGCTCACGGCTTGTTGCACGGCCGTTTCGGAAAAGCGCTCGATCCAGGCCTCTGCATCTACCACACCTTTGCTGCTATGCGTCCGTTCCGAACGGCTGGAAGGCTTGTCGCGTGGCGTTTTCGGCACAAAATCCGCATCGTATTCCGTCCCTTTCTCGCCTTTGGGCGGAATAACCACCACATCGCCATCGGCTGTTGCACCGGAATTGTCCATAGATGCGCTCATCAAACCGGAGTTGTTTTCTGCGCCCTTGAAGTTGATTTTTATCCCTGCCTTGTTCATCAGTCCGATGACCAGGATGCCGGCAAAAAGCAGCCCCAATGTGCTGAACAACCGGTTGTTACCCCTTTCGCGTTGTTGTGGATGATAGTACTGATCTCTCATGAGTGTTGTTTTTATGTGTGAATGAATGTTGGTCGTTGTTGATCGTTGTTTGTTGTTCGTTGATTGTTGATCGTTGTTTGTTGATCGTTGTTTGTTGTTCGTTGTTTGTTGATCGTTGTTTGTTGTTCGTTGATTGTTGTTTGTTGATCGTTGTTTGTTCTGTTCTCGCGTACCCGTGGCATCAAATCTTCGCACCTTCAGATCCCTCAACGGATCGCCCGGATCAAATCAAAATCCAGCCGCCACAACTCGTACGTTTCAATGATGTAAGAGATGTTTTTATGGTAGCGTTTGCTGGTTGCGTAGCCCGACATGCGCAGGCCGGCAGCACAGGCGGCGTAGTAGGGCAGGGTAGTTTCCCCGCTAAAAAAATCCCCTGGCGCGAACCCGGAGCTTTTTTCGTAGGCCTGTGCCGCTTCGCGGATGTCGCACGGGCCTCCAACGGGAAAAGCCTGCCAGATCCAGCCATAGCAGCCCTTGTTGCCCATTTTGCAATTGCGTGTCAGCAACTGGGTATGACGCTGATAGCTGTCGCCGGAAGTACCATACACTTCGAAGCGGTCATAGAAATTATCGTCATGTGAACGGAATACCCCAACTGCCGGAGCCGCATAAGTAAAATCCCCGTCGTGTAAATCCCGCGAACGGCCGGCGCGTATTTTTTGCTGGGCAGAAGGCCGGTGACGGGCTTTGATGCCAAAATGGTTGTTGCTGTTGCGGGTGAGGTTCGACTGTCCGGCTGCCGATTCCAGCAAGCCCTGTGCCAGCTTGATGCTGGCCGGCACTTTGGAGTGGTACATGTCGCGGAGCGCCAGGTTCTTATAATTGTCAATGTACTGCACATAGCGCACAGCCTGGCGCATTTTCCCTTTGTTGAAACCAGCTTCGCGCAATTTATCCAGCACTTCCGCTTTGTCCCACGAAAGCTGGACCGTCAGGGCCTTGCTATTGTTAAAAAGGGTGCTTCCGGATTGCACTTCTGTGGCGTCGTCTTCGGGGACCTCCAGGTGGTAAAAATCCTGGATGGCGGTTTTGGAATATTGTCCCAACACGGCAAGCCCTTCGCGGTAAGCGTCGGTCAGTTCTTCCAATACGGGCAGACCCGATACTTCTTCCCATCGGTGCTGGTAAATGTACAAACCCGTGAAAAGCAGCGCCAGCGCAACAAATCCGCTAACGAAGCTGCTCACTGTTCGGGAAAAATATCCCGTGGCGGCCATGATAATGCTCATTGCCCTGATATTTCGAATTGTTTGGTATGTAGTTTGTTGCCCGGGGGAAGGGCTTTTGCCCCACAATGTATTGATTTTTACGAAAATCTAGAGCGGGTATGATCAGGGAATGTAGGTATGGTTAGTTTGGCCGGACAGAAGGTACGTTTTGTGTTGCCGTCTATGAAAGGATGACACCCAATGAACATGGATGATTTATTTTTATTGATGATTGATAATTACATGATTGATAATTGATGATGGACCAAACCCACAAACAAGAAATGAGTAGAGATTCCACCATCAATCATCATTTGTACATAACCAGGCGCCTGGCTTGTGTGGCATCCGAAATTTCGTTATAGCTTCATAAACTTGCCTGTAACCACCCGATTGCCCTCCATCATTCGGATGACGTAACTACCCGGAATGAGCTGGCTGACGTCAATCCCTTTGCCATTCCAGGACTTTTCCTGCTGCAAAATACGGCCATTGAGGTCGGTGATTTGGTAGCTGGAAGCGCGGGGGGCATTGGCACCGGGTGTGAGCAGGTCGCCGGCGGGGTTAGGGAAGAGTTTGAGGGATGTTGCGGCATTGGCTTCGTCGGCACCGGTGATGAACTCAGAGAAATAGTAGTAGGATTCGGAATCTAACTGCCAGTCGTTGAAGATTGGATCAAGGGAATATAGCCTAAAAAAAGTTAGTTTGCCGTTTTCAAACAAGTAGGAATAAGCTTCATGAAAGATCAATTCAGATGCATCCACGGTCAGGTCATATCCTTTAATTTCCCGGTGCACATTGTACCAGTTTTCCAAAAAAGCATTCCACCTATAAGTAGCATAATCAATCACATGGCCAGCTTCATCGTAAGCGTAATTTGTTTTATCGCTATAGGTCAAAACATTGAAAGGCTCACCTCTCCAGTACGAATCAATTCTTTCGCTCAGTTTTCCATCCGGCGTGTAGTATAATAAAGATTCACTTTGAGGACGTTCATAAATCCAGTTTTCTGACTCTGAGTCAAATAAATACAAGTCGCTGATTATTAATGTACTGTCGGTGTTATAAGTGTAAAAATAACGTTCAAAGGGGTTCCAAATATTACCATTCCCGTCCCAATTAAAATTAGTTCTTGAAATAAGCCTGGTATTTTCATAAGCAAAAGCGCTTCTAATCCAGCCTGTCCATTCATTGGCATTGTCATTCCATAGATAAATGGCATTGTCTGTTGTCTGCCCCAGTGCGTCGTATTCCCAGGTTGCTTTTTGATGACTGACCCAGCTTGAAGTGCTTGTGTTCCATCTGGCCTGAATTTCTTCCAAATTTCGGCCTTCTGCATCATAACTAAATTGCGTGCGCCAGCTGGATGACGTCAGTGCCCAGGTATTGTTGATCCATGAATAAGAAATAGTTTCGGTGATGTTTTGGTTCTGGTCGGCATGGGAAATGGATTTTAGCCAATATCGCCAATCAAGGGTTGCTGAATTCCACGAATCATTGTAGTACTCGTGCCCGAAAGGCGTAATGAGTGAATATTCTTTTGAGATTCCGATCCAGACCCCAAGACTGGCATTCCATTCATAGATTTCATATAAAAATTCAGGTGAATCTTTGAATACGGTTCGTTCTGAGGGCATCCATTGCTGCAGTGTATGATTCCAATCATAAGTGGTCTGAGTCGTTTCTTCAAAGACATAAGTCCATATTTTCCGTTGGTATAATTCCCATTGACTGGTTGTGGCTTCCAATTGGTATTCAATTGACTCAATGGCTTTTCCTGTTTCATCGTAAGTAAAAACTATTTTAGTGTTGCCATCTGTTAGCACACTATCCAATTTAATTTGAGCATGGATTAGAAACACGCTAAGGTTGCATAAAATCAAGAGCACTGCTTTTTTCATGATGACTTGTTTTTGGTTATGATTTAATGAATTTACCAATAATCTAAAGCCTAAAAAAAGGTGCAGCACGCCTTGCTGCTCAACAGCAAAAGCGCCTACTTTGGGAGGTGGAGATGCCGAAATTGTGTATTTGCTACCCGAGAAAGAAGGTAGCTTGCAGCCAAAATGAAGTAATTTTCTCGAAACTCAGAAATATGTTTTTTCTGTGCGAAAGCAATTTAAGGAAATTTTTCTGAAAAACAAAGCTTGGGAAATGGTTACTGGTTACTGGTCTGTTCTTGCATCCTTTTCTGATTATTTGTTACTGGTTACTGGTTACTGGTCCGTTCTCGCTTCCCACTATTTTTCTTATTGGACGTTGGTTGGGTGTTTTGGGCGACCGCGAGGGGCGCACCCTGCCGGCTTTGCGCGCGCGCATTGGTGTTTGGTCAACCACGAGGGTGGCGCTCAAATGCTCAAATTTTCAAATCTCCATCAATACCGCTCCATCAACTCCTGCTGGTGTTGCAAAAAAGCATCGTTGGGGGCAAAATTAAGCGCCCTGCTGAACATGTTGCGGGCTGCGGCATAATTTTGATTTCGAAAATAGAAATAAGCGGCTGACTGGTAAGCTGTTGTGACCCAACTGTCGCGGCGGGGTGTTTGGCCGAAATGGCCAAGCAGGCGCTCAAATTCGTTCAGTGCGGTCAGCCCTTCGCTTTCGTTTTGCACATCAAACAGTGCCCGGATATGGTCTGCGCGATAGCACAATTCCATGTCGCGCACATACGGATAGGTTTGCAGAAAAGGGTAGCGTTGTTTGTAGTTTTGCAGCAGTGGCAAGCCTTTTGCAGGGTCGCGTTCGCGTGTGAGCACCTGCTGAATGGCACTGGCAAAAAAGCGCTGTGCGGTGGTGTCGGCAGGATCGAGGCGGAAAATAGTGTCCATACAGGCAGCCACACGTTCACTTTGATTGCCTTGTTTGGCGTGGTATTGGGCTTTGCGCAGGAAGTATATTTTTTTGATTTGCCGCACGGGTTCCTTTCCGGCAGGCAGGCGCTGCAAAAACAGGTCATAATAGCGCGTCAGGGTTTCCATTGCTGAAGGGCCTGCCACAGCGCGCGTTGCCAATTCGGAGAAATAATCCAGAATTTTTTGCTGCACCTCGCGGGTCGGGTAGTCGCGGCAAAGCAAAAAAAGTGGGTCCAGGGTTTCCATACGGTCAAGGCTGGCGACGGCAGAAAGTTGGTACAAACAGGCATAGCGGGCATAATCGTGGCGCGGTGCGGGGTATAGCCGGCGCGCTTCATCCAGTTCCACCAGTGCTTTTTGGTAATTGTTGCGGCGATAGAGGGCCAGTCCCTGCTGGTAATGCAGCACGCCCACCAATTGCAGCAGCCGGATGCGTTCCTGTTGCGGCAGGTAGTAGCGGTAGAACAGCGTTTTGGTAGAACCTGCTTTCAGTTCCAGGGCATCTAACAGCTTCATTTCCACCAAAAACCGGAGGTATTCCTCCATGTAGCGTTCGTCTGCTTTTTCGCCGCTTTCCGATTGGTCGAATGTGCGCAGGGCGATTTGTTCAGCCCCGTCGCGGACGGAAGGGTAAATCCGCCGCGGTTCGATCAGAATGTCATAAGGCAGGCCGAAATTGCCCAGAAAAAGGGCATAAAGTGCCGATGCAGTCGCATTGTTGTAGGCACCAATTTTAAATAAAGATTCAAAACTTGCGTTCGATTCGTATTGTTTGAAATAAATCAGCCGCAGGGTTTCTTCCAATTGCACGATGGCTTTCCGGACTGGTTTGCGCCGGATGTTGTCGGCTTCCAGCAAACGAAAGGTTTCCTCAATGCTGAGGCGTATTTTTTGTTGGGAATTGCGGTCGGGCACCGTTGCAGCCGACATCAGCACGTGGAGTTGCTCTTCCCAGTTCATTGTTTTTTCAACGGCTACTTCTTTTTCGCCGCTGAAAGCACCTTTCGGGGTAAATTCGTTGTATTCCACGATGCCTGACTGAGCCGTCAGCAACGGAATGCAGCAGACAATTGCGAAGCAGCAGGTGGCAAGGGAGTTTAGCTTGTTCATGATGGTGAAGCTGGTCATGGGCTTGGCGCAAATAGGACAGTTCGTTAATTTTGGCAAAAGTAAAACTTTGGGCGATAATGCCTGTACGTATCTTGCTTTTACGAGCAGTACTTAAACGAAGTTTCATGACAAAGCAAGTTGTTGAACCCGAAAACAATTTTGATACCGGATTGCTTAACGGCGGCCCAATCCTTCTCTTCGACGGCGTTTGCAATCTTTGTAACGCTTCCGTGCAATTTATTTTAAAAAGAGACAGGAAAGGAATCTTTCGCTTTGCTTCCCTGCAATCGCCTACCGGACAGGCGCTCCTTCGTTTTGCCGGACTTCCAACCGATGAAATCAATTCGACGGTACTTTTTGAAAACGGAACGCCTTACCTGCGCTCTGATGCAGGCTTACGCGTTGTGCGACGTCTGTCCGGCGGGTGGCCATTGCTCTATGGGCTGATTGCTGTGCCACGCCCGCTGCGGAACAGGATTTACGACTGGATTGCACACAACCGTTACCGTTGGTTTGGCAAACAGGAATCCTGCCTGATGCCCGCCCCGGAATGGAAATCCCGGTTTATTGACGTTTGAAAAATAACTTTTCAATAACAGAGAAGTCTGTGACAATCGCGTTAAGTCACCAGTCAAAACAACAGAAAACAAAACTCGCCGGGGCTTCGTACCTGACCTTATTTTAACAGCAAAACAAACAAACGATGTTTAAAAAAATCGCAATTTTTTCGATGATCCTTTTCGCTGTGTCCTGCTCGCCGGCACAATTGCAACAAGCACTGGGCACGGTACTCGATACTCCTCTCACGTCAGCCGAAGCAGGGGCCGGCCTGAAGGAAGCCCTGAACATAGGCATCAGCAAAGGATCGGATCAGTTGTCGCAGGTAGATGGTTATTTCAAAAGCCCTTATAAAATCCTGTTGCCCGCGGAAGCCCGCAAGATCACCGACAAACTGAAAAATGTGCCCGGTTTTTCGAGCGTAGAGAATACCATTCTGGAAAAAATCAACCGCGGTGCCGAAGATGCGGCAAAAAAAGCCAAACCGATTTTTATGGAGGCCATACGCGGCATGACTTTCACCGATGCGATGGACATTTTATTCGGCAGCAAAGATGCGGCTACCCGATATCTGGAGCGCACCACCTCCGATAAATTGTATCAGGAGTTCAATCCGGTCATTGTGGAGTCGCTCGACAAATTCAGTGCCCGCAAATACTGGAGCGATGCAGTGACGACTTACAATAAAATCCCGTTTATCGAAAAAGCCAACCCGAATCTGGACGAATACGTGACCAGAGAAGCGCTGAAAGGCCTTTTTTCGATGGTAGAAAAAGAAGAACTGAACATCCGCGAAAATATCGTTGCCCGTACGACAGACCTGTTGAAAAAGGTTTTTGCAAAGCAGGATAAGTAGTAACGGTTGACGGTGGACGGTTGACGGTTGACGGTGGACGGTGGACGGGGGACGGTGGACGGGGGACGGTGGACGGTTGACGGTGGACGGGGATAAGTGTAATCTTTTCGTATTTTTATTTTAAAATTGAAAAGAATGGGACAATTTAAAGACTTACGAGTTTGGAATGACGCAATGGTTTTAGCTGAAAAAATCTATGCCGTTACAAAACTGCCTGCTTTTTCAAAGGATTATGCTTTGTCCAATCAAATCACAAGAGCCTGTATATCCGTGCCATCCAATATTGCAGAAGGTGATGAGCGGGGAACAAACCGGGAAGCAGTGCATTTTTTCAATATTGCAAAAGGTTCTGCAGCCGAAATCATCACCCAGATGAACCTGGCCCACCGAATTTGATATTTGGATACAGATACTTTTAACCAATTGGAAGATCATGCAGAAAAAGTAAGAGCTTCCTTAAAAAAACTAATTCTGGCTCGAAGTGAAAAAAATCCGCTTTTGCTTATGGCGTGTTTCCTGATTCCCCTCTTCAGCCCAATATAGCCGAAAATCCGCCGCCCAAAATCGGGAGTTGCCGGTGGGAAACGAAAATATCATCCTTTCCCACCGTCTCCCGTCTCCCGTCTCCCGTCTCCCGTCCACCGTTTTAAAAAAAAATCCTACTTTTACGCCGCCATTTGAACGTATTACCATTTTCACAGTCACACAGGCAAATATTGATCCGTTATGCCATTAGATCAGGTTGAGGTTGACGATTTGGACGAGGGCGGAAAACCCGGGAAGGAGATGAGTTTTCTGGAGCATCTGGATGAGTTGCGCTGGAACATCATTCGGGCGGTCATCGCCATCGTTTCGCTTGGTATTGTGTTTTTTATTTTCAAAGATTGGCTGTTCGAGTCGGTTTTATTTGCGCCTTCGCGCAAGGAGTTTATCTCTTACCAGTTAATTTGCTGGTTTTCTGATGCCGTTGGCCTGGGCAAAACCATGTGCATTACCCCGCCTGTCTTCAAAACCCAGGCGATTGGTTTTGGGGAAGCATTCATCACCACCATTATGGTATCTTTCACCACGGGGTTCATCGTAGCTTTTCCATATGTGTTCTGGGAATTCTGGAGCTTTGTCAAGCCGGGCTTGTATCCGAAAGAGCAGCGTGCTGCAAGAGGCATTGTGCTGGCATGCTCATTTTTATTTTTGTCGGGCATCCTTTTTGGGTACTACATCATTGCGCCGTTTGCCATCAACTTTTTGATTGGTTATACTATTCCCGGTGTAGAAAACGTGCCTACACTAAATTCTTTCATCACCTATCTCGTCATTTTTACCATACCCACAGGCATTGTCTTTGAGCTGCCGATTGTCGTATTTTTCCTGTCAAAAGTTGGTTTAGTTACTCCGTCGCTCATGCGCCAGTACCGCCGCCATGCAGCTCTGGGGATACTGGTTCTCGCAGCGGTCATCACCCCGACTACGGATATCATTACCCAACTTTTGGTAGCGTTCCCGCTTTTCATCCTTTACGAAATCAGCATTGTCATCTCCCGCAGGGTAGAGAAGCAACAGCAGGCAGAAGAACTTGAGGAAGAACGCGGATTACAGCGTACCGAATAGGACGAAGCCGCTCCATTTTCGCGGATCAGCGCTTTTGTTGTCTTTGATCATTTTCAGTTTTGCGTTGCGCAAAGCCTGGGCATAGCTTTTGCCTTCCAGTGTTTGTTCATAAAAAAGCCGCATCAACTGAGCGGTATAAGAGTCGTAAACTTTCCACAGGGAACTCATGACATTGGGTACGCCTGCAGATAAAAAGCTATGGGTGAGGGATAAAGCGCCTTCGTTGCCGGACGCGGGCCCGCTGCCGCTTTCGCAACTGCTGAGCGTGACCAAATCAACGCCCTTTAAATTCAACCCGCCAATTTCAGTAGCATACAGGATCCCGTCTTCCGGATCCGGTTTGCCAATATTGGGCTGGGCAAATGCAATGCCCGAAAGCGCCGGATTGGCATAATTGACAAAGCTGTGTGTCGCTAAGTGAAGGATGCTGTGGCGGCTGGCGTTGGCTTTTAAATTGGCCTCAACCGCTTCTGCACGAAGGTAGGCCAAAGCTGGTTTTTTCTTTTTGGCAAACAGTTTTGCAATGCCCACGATTTCGCGCTCCGATTCGGGCAACGCCTGAAAGCTTATTCCGTCAATGGTTGCAGAACGCAGACTGAAACTGCCCTGATAAGTAGTGTCGAAAGCAAAAAGGTTGCTATCCCAGATGTAGCTTTGACTGGCGTTGTTGTCAAAAACCGGAGCCATACACAAAAAGCCGGAAGCAGAAGCAGGCATGTTTTTTTGTTCGGCTAAGGTCGCCGCGTAGCTGTATTGAATGGTATAAGACCGGATGAGGTAGTTTAGCTTATGGTAACTCGTTGGCGCATCGTCTTCAGACGGCATAAACCCCGAAATGATGGCTTCAAAAGGAACTGCAAATAACCCCTGGTGCGGAACAATGAGCAGGCGGGTTTTGCCCTTCAGCAACGAATCTACCGGTTGAATGAGGCGATCGTACATCAATTGCGCGTATTTCGGAAACTGGGCATTGTCTGACTTTTTTATGCTTTGCAAAAAGCCTTTGATGGCCCCGTCTAAATCGGTAATGATTCGGGTTTCGTCAAGTTTGGTGTAAACGCCAGGCCCCGTTCCCATTGGTTTTTCCTGCAAATACATCATTTTTTTGACAAACTTTTCTGCCTTGGTGTCCTCAGGCTTGAATTCGCGTCCTTTGGTGATTTTACGGCAAAGAACGCCGGTTTTGCTTACCGCAAATATGTAATAATCGGTTTTGCCGATGAAGTAGGAGAGGAGCAGGTCGGATTCGCTCAAATTGTTTTGCTGCTGGATGAGGGGCTGATAACCACGACCAGAATAAACCGCATCTAAAGCCGGATAAGCCTTAGACAACTCCATAAAATAGGCGAAATAGGCCTTGCGGTTTGCTTCAGCTTTGCTTCGCAGGGCAACGTCTTCCGGATGGAGCCGCACTAAGGTTTCTGCATCCCGCCACGCTGCGCGCAGGGCTGCTTCCCGCTCCGATTCTGTAGCAGGAAGGATGTTTTTAGAAACGGCGCTAAACAGGTTGATGCGCAACAACAACGCCTTACCGAGCTCAGCCATGTCAAAAGCAAGACTTAGCGCAAGCTGCGGGTCGCCCGTTTCGCGCAGGCGGTAGGCGGATTCCAGCGTCGCTTCCGTGAGGTCGGTTGTAAGGGACAGCAGTTGCAACCTGGAAGCATCGTCTCCAAGTGCAGTAACGGCTTCTTCGATGGTCAGAATGGCGTTTAACCCATAGGTGAAAGCGGTTTCCTGGTCGTTTTTCTGCAACAGCAACGCTGTCTGGAGGTGCAACGCCAGCGCCAGCAAAGGCCGGTCCAGCGTAAAGATATCCGGACGGATTTCATCGCCTTGTGTGAATTGGCCCAGATCCGGGCAGAGGCTTTGAATGGCCTTGTCTGCATAATGCTGCGAGCTGTCGGGTTCATTCAGGTTGAAATACAACTGCCCCAGATTCAGCAAGGTACGTGCTGTTTCGCGGTGGTGTTCGCCCAAAGCGTCCCGGTAAATGGCCAATGCCTGGTGGTAGTATTGAACGGCTACAGAAGGCGTGTCCCGGCGCATGGTTTCGCCCAGCGCGTTGAAAACATTGCCGCGCAGGTCTTTTCTTCCGGGCACGGTCTCTGCCAGTTCCAGCGCCTGCCGGAAACTTGTTTTTGCCGCTTCCAATTTGTCCTGCCCGAGGTACACCCGTCCGATATTGTAGTAATTCGTGGCCACATCCGCCTGGCTGCCTTCTGTTGCGGAAAGCAGGGTTTCCAGCGATTGCTGGTAATAATTCAGTGCTTTTTCGGGTTGGCCCAATCCTTCAAAAGCAGAAGCGATATAGCCATAAATCAGCGCGTACAATTTGGGTTCTTCAATGGGCATCGACGTCGCGATGAACAGGTGATCAAGCGCTTTTTCGTAATTTCCCTGTTGTAAGGCAATGGCACCAATGCGCATGTAGTTTTCCGCAACATCGCCGCTCATGAGCTGGTCGCGCAGGGCCATCGAACGGGCATTGGCGTCTTCTGCCTGTTTGAAACTGCCCAACTGAAGGTAGTTGTAGCTCATCAGAAACAGCGCTTTCGACTGGTCGTGCAACCTGCGGGGGTTGTCGCGGAGGAAGTTTTCCAGCAACTCGTTGGAAGCCAGGAAACGACTGGCCCCGCTGAGCGAATCGGCCATACGGATGACGGATTGCGCTGATGACAAGTGGGCAAAGCACAGTAAAAACAGTACCGGGAGGTGTCTCATACAGTGAAAAACGATTAAGTATGTTGCCAAAAAACGGCACAAAACCCCAATATATTGGGAATGGGCAAAAATACATTGCAAAATCTTCAATTCTTCAAATTTCCCGAATCCTTCCCTATCTTTATCCTTCTAATTCCAAAGCAATATGCCATTGACCCAACCCCTTCCGGAGCTGCGCAAAAACATCAAGGAAATCCTGATCCAGGATTTACCTGCTGCCATCAGGGCGCTGGGCGAGCTTTTGCCCGAAGGTTCCGAAAAACACAGCGTCACCCTCACCATGCTCGCGCAGATCAACGACGCGAACAAAGCCCATTTCCGCAATACCCTCAGCCCCGATGAGTATGCCCGCCGGATTGATTCGGTGCGCGCCAATTTTCTCGACCTGCTGGACGGCCTCGAAGCCGCCGATTTTGAAGAACCTATGGAGGTGGGAAAAAGCAACACCTCCTCCGCCAAAACCGGCAGCGTCCTCTACCGCGTACCGCACCGCATGCCCCTGCGCAAACCCGTCATCTGTACCATCCGTGTGGCCATTGACGAAGACGCCCTGCTCGAAGACATTGTGCTTGACGCAAATGTGCACATTAAACAACGCGTGGAAGTCTCCGACATGATGAAAGCCGAACTGCTCGACCCTGAGGGCACGGTTTTTCAGGTGCGCAACCTGAGCGAAGCCACTCAGCTGGTGCGCGAAATGGGCAAAACCCAGTGGTTGTTCAGCGTCACGCCGCTGGTGGAAGGCCAGCACCAGCTGCTGGTGAAAGTATCCATGATGGAGTTTGTGCCCAACCTCGGTACTTACATTCCAAGAGAAGTATCCATTCTGGAAACCGTGACCATTGTGACCGAAACAGCCGGCATTGGTGACGTGGAGGATGCGCCGATGAAAAGCGCGGGGGAATCGTTTGCCGTGAACCAGGCTCCCGGCACCCCCCGGCAGAAAGGAGACAGCGGCAGCGGGGAGGCAACGGAGGTTGAGAAAGGAGTTTCAGCATCACAGATTTCGCCACCTGCGCCTGTACTGCCGCCTTCGGAGCTTTCTGTGATCACGCCGGAACACGGCATTGGCAGCGATTCGGCTACCGAATCCTACATCCCGGCACCACAGCCCATGATCCAGCCGCCGCCGCAGCAGCAATCCCGACCCATTTCGGGCAGGGTGCGGGCCATGTCTTTTTTGCTCTTGTTTCTGATCGTTGGCTCCACGGCAACCTATGCCCTGACGCCCCCGCCTGTGCGCGACTTTTGGTTGGCGGAACTCAAGGGGACCCCGGAAGCTTTTGCCGCCTATATCAAAGAATACGAGGACAATCCGGAAGCAGCGCCCCGCGTGGAAAAAGCCTACTACCGCAAAGCCCTGAAAACGGAAGCCATTGAAGACCTGCGCGCCTACCAGCAGGCTTATGCAAGTGGCCGGTACCGCGACCAGATCACCGAAAAAATAAAAACCCTCGAAGCCCGTGAAGTAGAAAGCATCCGCCGCCAGCCCACGGGCGCCCGTATCCGCAACTTCCTGAAAAACTACCCGGAAAGTACCCAACTGGCTACCGTAGCCGAAGCCGCCGCCTCCGACGAGCAAGTCCTCCGGGAAGTGCAACCCGCACTCGACGCCACCCTGGAACAACAAGCCGAAACGGCCACCACCACCGAAGAAGTCCAGGCCCTGATGCCCGCCCTGAAAGCTGCCGCCAGCGCCGCTTCCGTAGAGCGCGTGGAAAAAATTGTGGCCCGGAAAACGGAGATCCGGCAGGAGGTGAGGCCGCAATTGCAGGAGATCAAAACGGCGGTGCAGGAACGGGAGAAAAGGAGGACGGATGATGTAGGGCAAAATGTGGAAAAAGATAATGTTTTAAAAGAAAGGGTAGGGGAGCAGATGAGTGAAAAAAGAGAAAGCCTTACCGGAAAAACGGAAACTCGAAAAGACAAATTAAATACGAAAATAGATAACCTTGTGGATGCGGCGCCGGCCCTTTTGGGGGAGAGGAAGAATGCGTTGAAAACGATTGCGGATGGGATGGTTTTTGTAAAAGGCGGCACCTTCACCATGGGCTGTTTGGATGGGCGGGATAAAGACTGTGAAAAAAAAGAAAAACCATCCCATTCCGTTACGCTGGATGATTTTTACCTCAGCCGCACCGAAGTCACCCAGGCCCAATGGCAGGCCATCATGGGGAGTAACCCTTCTGAATTCAAGGATTGTCCAACCTGCCCCGTAGAACAAGTGAGTTGGGAGGACGTTCAGGAATTTTTAAAAAAGCTGAACGACCTAAGCTCCGGGGCCAAATACCGCCTGCCCACCGAAGCAGAATGGGAATACGCGGCCCGGGGCGGCGCGAAGAGCAACAAAGGCTATTTGTATGCGGGCAGCAATGATCTGAAGGAAGTGGCCTGGTATGAGGGCAACTCCGGCAGTAAAACGCACCCGGTGGGTCAAAAAATGAAAAACGAATTGGGATTGTATGATATGACTGGGAATGTGTATGAGTGGTGCAGCGATTGGTATGGCGATTATCCTTCGGCGGCTCAAAACAACCCGGCCGGCCCGAAAAGTGGCTCCGACCGCGTCCTTCGCGGCGGGTCGTGGTACAGCGACCCGCTGTTTTGCCGTGTGGCTTATCGCAACTTCGTCACGCCCGGCAACCGCTCCGACAGCGTTGGCTTCCGCCTGGCCAGGACAAAATAACCCTCTAATTCTTTTACCCTTTAACCCTTTTCCGGGAAATGGGCGGGTCGTGTCACGGCTCGCCCATTTTTTTTGTGTGAAAGCTGTGCGGATATATACGCCTATATATAGCGCAGCATATATAGCGTATATATCTACGCGTAGCGCTTATGTGTTGCCAGTTTTTGTATATATTGGCCTGAAATAGCCAGAAAGAACATCCAACTTCACGAAACGATCTACGTTTTTCATCAGGCTGCATAGTTTATTTTTAAGGAAAAATTGCTTAATTTTGTAAAAATTTACCTGGATGACAACCTTTCCAAAAGAAGCGCTTAAATCTGCACTGATTGAACTTGCCCAATCAGACCGCGCTTTTTTTGCCTCCCTGATTGCTGACTTGATGAGTGATTCAGAGCCAGCCAATATGCCTAAACCTGATATTCAGGATGTGGGTACCCAACCAGCAAAAATCACCCCCGCTTATCGCAAAAATGTGAAAGTACTCCGGAAAAAATATGCGATGGACAAATCCGTTTTGCTTAAACTTCAGGACTTGTTTGAAGATGGACCACCTGCAGAAGAGTTTCTGCAGACTGCTAAATTGTAGACATGGACTATTTGCTGGATACGAATATTCTGATTCATCGAATCCGATTAAGTGCCATTGGCCAAAAAACAGAACAACAATTCCAACTTTTTTCCGGCAACCATAACTTGATTATCTCTGCCGTTACGAAAGGAGAAATCCTGTCATTCGCAAAACAATCGGCATGGGGGCTTTCCAAAATGGATAAGTTGATGAATTTATTAGATGCATTGGCCTGTGTCCCCGTTGATGGAGCGTCGCCATTAATGGATGCTTATGCAGATATTGAAACCTACAGCCAGGGCAAGCACTTGCAATATTTGCCACAGCAAGGCGAGGCTCCGGCCTTGTGTCTACTATTCTTCGGGCTCCGGCCTGATGCCACTTTTGTCTGAATCAGGATTTTCAGAATTTGAGAATTCCCAGAATTATGACGCCCCTGACGCCCAATTCTGAGCATTCTTTAATCCTGAGAATTCTGATTCAGACAATTACCTCCGCTGGCGCGAAGCTCCGGCCTCGTGTCTACTATTCTTCGGGCTCCGGCCTGATGCCACTTTTGTCTGAATCAGGATTTTCAGAATTCTCAGGATTCCAGAATTCTGTTGCAGACAATTACCGCTCGCGTCAGGGCGGTAACGTGCATAAAGGAAAATCACATTCCAATTCCATAAAAAAGCCTTATTTTTGTTACAAATTGATCTAACCATGAATGGTCTTGCAGAGCAGAAAATAGCATTCATTCGAGAAGTTTCCGAAATTGAGGATGAGCAAACCTTATCAGCATTGATAGCTGCTTACCTGCAAATCACGGCAAAGGCAAAAGCAGGCGCCAAACCTAAAGCCATTCGCAAGAAATTCGATGCGGAGGCCATCCGCCACAATCGTGGCAGAGTTGGGCACGATAAAGACAAAATCATGAGCCTGATTCGCGAGATGGATATTCAGGAACCAATTGAGCAATTGCTGAGCCAGTTAAGCAAATGATTTACCTCTTTGATTCAAATATCGTGTTGCACTACATTCGCCAATCGGCAGTAATGATGCAAATTGAACGAGACTTTAACCCGTTTGGCCCTGATAATGAATCCTGGCTTTGTGTGGTCTCCAAGGGCGAATTGCGGTCTATTGCCATCCAAAATCAATGGGGAGCGTTACGAAGACAGCAACTCGAGGACCTTATGAATGATTTTTATCCGGCAGACATTTTTTCTGAAGAAATGATAGATGCCTATGCTGAAATTGACGCATTTAGCCAAGGCAGGCTTCCGAATAAATCACTTTCAATGAGCGCCCGTAACATGGGAAAAAATGACCTGTGGATTGCCGCTACGGCACATGTCCTCGGAGCAAAACTGCTAATAACGGACGCAGATTTTAACCACCTGAATGGGGTATTTCTTGATTTGATGAAGGTAGTGTAAATATAAGAACCCCGCTGACGCGGCCCCGCCCCGCGTGTACTATTGTTTGGGCTCCAGCCCGAAACAACCTACCTGTATCTTTTTTTACCCCATGCGTTCCATTCAGGAATCCATCAACGGCAGTAACATGATTGGAAAGTCCATTCTTACTTTTATTTGGTGCTGGTTAATAATTGCCACAGCACCAATAATTGCCCAAACAGGGCATGCCGCAAAATCTACGGAAACGTCCGGGGATACTCACCCAATTCTGGCCGCCATCGCCGACAGCATGGTTTTTATTCAGGGGGGAACATTTACCATGGGGTGTTTGAAAAAACGGGATGAAAACTGCACGAAATATGCAAAACCCTCCCATTCCGTTACTGTAGCTGATTTTTACCTCAGCCGTACCGAAGTGACCCAGATCCAGTGGCGGATAATTATGGGCAACGATCCGCCAAAATTAAAATTTAAAAACTGTGACAATTGCCCGGTGGAAGGTGTGAATTTTTACGAGGTGCATGATTTTATCAAGCAATTGAACGGATTAACCGGAAAAAAATACCGACTGCCCACCGAAGCGGAATGGGAATACGCAGCACGAGGTGGCTCGAAAAGCAAGGGGTACGGCTATGCCGGGAGTCATGATCTTGAAGAAATCGCTTGGTATTCAGGCAATTCTGGCGGAAGAACTCAACCTGTTGCCCAAAAGAAGAAAAATGAGTTGGGGTTGTATGATATGAGTGGAAATGTACTGGAATGGTGTCGGGATTATTGGCAGTACGGGTATACATCGGCAGAACAGAAAAACCCAACTGGCCCTAAAAAAGGAGATTATCGGGTACTCCGCGGTGGGAGCTGGGCTTATGGCCTAAAGGCCTGTGCTGTTGCGTTTCGTAGTTCTTATCTCCCGACAAGTTGTGCTTTTGATCTCGGTTTTCGCTTGGCGCTGTAAGATGCAGGCTGCTCGATTGCCCATGCAGTTCATTCAATAACCCAACAACGATAGTAACATGAAAAGAAGGTCCATCATTTCTTTTATAATGTGCTGCTTTATAATTACCACAGCGCCGATAATTGCCCAGATACGGACTACGCCAACCCCTGAAGCCAGGCCACAGAGCCGGGGGCAAATCCTGGCCGCCATTGCCGACAGTATGGTTTTTATTCAAGGCGGGACTTTTATCATGGGGTGTTTGGATGATCGGGATATAGATTGTGAATTTGCGATGAATCCCTCGAAGGCCGTTACGCTGCATGATTTCTATTTAAGCAGCACCGAAGTTACCCAGGCCCAATGGCAGGCAGTGATGGGAGACAATCTTTTCTATTTCCGCAATTGCCCGTTTTGTCCGGCAGAGTATGTCAGTTGGGAAGATGTGCAGGCGTTTTTGAAAAAGCTGAATACACTGACTTCCCAAGCGCCCGGACAAGGATACCGATTGCCAACAGAGGCAGAGTGGGAATACGCTGCCCGGGGAGGAAATGCCTCTAAGGGGACCAAATTTCCAGGCAGCAATGACCCTGATGAAGTCGCCTGGTATGGCAAAAACTCCGGGGACACCACACACCCGGTAGGCAGGAAAAAAGCAAATGAACTGGGCTTGTACGACATGGGCGGCAATGTGTCAGAATGGTGCAGCGATTGTTTGATTCATCCACAGACCGAAGACTATGAATTTTATGGAGTCAGGGGCGGCAATTGGTTCGGACCTCATCCAATGTCTGTTTCCAGCGGCGCGCGCAGTTGCGACAGCAAAACCTTTCATTGCAATGTAATTGGCTTTCGCTTGGCAAAATCGATTTACTAATGCCGATGCGGGGCGGTAACTGAGCTGGCGGCTGAGCTGCTGGCCGAGCGTAGACGAAACCAAGCCGAAGTTACAGCTCCCACTGCTGGCGCGAGGCGGTAACTGAGCCAAGTCGAAGTTCCGGCCTCGTGTCTACTATTATTCGGGCTCCAGCCCGAAACCCCTCCCCAAATAAAAAATTCAGAAAAATCAACGATCCTTCAAAAAGCCCGCGCACAGATCATATCTTTGCGGCGCTTTTCACGAACAGCGCGCAAAGCCAATGAACGAGATGCAATCAGTGCCTGCCGTATTGTTATTGGAAGATGGAACGGCCTTCCACGGTAAAGCCGCCGGCAAAATCGGCGCCGCCATTGGCGAAGTTTGCTTCAATACCGGCATGACCGGCTATCAGGAGATTTTTACCGACCCTTCTTATTTCGGGCAGTTGCTCGTGGCTACCAATGCCCATATTGGCAATTACGGCACAAAAAATGCCGAAACCGAATCCGGTGCCATCAAAATCGCCGGCCTGATCTGCAAAAATTTCACCAACGAATATTCCCGTCCGAAAGCAGATTTGTCCATTCAGCAGTACTTTGAAAATGAAGGGCTGGTCGGCATTTCTGATGTAGATACCCGCGCTATCGTGCGCCATATCCGTAGCAAAGGCGCCATGAACGCCATCATTTCTTCGGAAACTACTGACCTTGCCGAACTGCGCCGCCGCCTTGCTGCTGCGCCCCAAATGGAAGGCCTTGAACTTGCATCCAAAGTAAGTACGCCGGCACCTTATTACATCGGCAACCCCGACGCAGCGCTCAAAGTAGCGGTGCTCGACTTTGGCGTCAAGCGCAATATCCTTCAGTGTTTGGCAGATCGTGGTTGTTACCTCAAGGTTTTTCCGGCAAAAACCAATATTGCCGATTTGCGCGACTGGAATCCCGACGGCTACTTCCTGTCGAACGGCCCCGGCGACCCGGCAGCGATGGGCTACGCGGTGGAAACAGCGCAGGCCATTCTGGAAGAGAACAAACCCTTGTTCGGAATCTGTCTGGGGCACCAGTTGCTGGCTTTGTCGGTCGGTATCAGCACCTTTAAAATGCACCACGGCCACCGCGGCATCAATCACCCGGTGAAAAACCTGCGCACAGGTCGCAGTGAAATCACCAGCCAAAATCACGGCTTCGGCGTCAATCCCGATTCAGTGGCGGCCCACGAAGAAACCGTGGAAATTACCCATATTAACCTCAACGACCATTCGATAGAAGGCATTCGCCTGCGGCACAAAAAAGCGTTTTCGGTGCAATACCACCCGGAAGCGTCGCCAGGGCCACACGATGCCCGGTATTTGTTCGACGATTTCGTATCGTTGATGCAGGAGGGGTAACCCTTGCGGTCGCCCAGCACAAGAGGCAGAGCCTCTTCAATAGTAGACACGAGGCCGGAGCCTCGCGCCAGCAGAAGAAAGGGCGATCCTCGCGGCCGACCAAAAAGGAGGCAGCCTCAAAAAAATAGACACGAAGCTGGAACTTCGACTTGGCTTCAACTACGCTCAGCCACCAGTTCAGTTACCACCTCGTGCCAGTAAAAAAAGTCCGCCGAACTGGAATTCGGCTGAATAAATAAAAGCTAAAACACTTAAAATGAGTACGATAATTGACATTCGCTCCCGCGAAATTCTGGATTCCCGCGGCAATCCGACGGTGGAGGTAGAAGTGATGACCGAAGACGGTTCAGTAGGCCGTGCAGCGGTACCCTCCGGCGCATCTACGGGCAAACACGAAGCTGTAGAACTACGCGACGGCGACAAAAGCCGCTTCCTGGGCAGAGGCGTTTTGGGCGCTTGCCGCAATGTGGATGAAATCCTGCACGAAGAGCTCATCGGTGTGGATGTATTCGACCAGATTTACATTGACCGACTGATGCTGGAATTGGATGGTACGCCCAATAAGTCGAAACTCGGCGCCAATGCCATCCTCGGCGTTTCTATGGCAGTAGCCAAAGCCGCTGCCATGAGCTTAGAGCAGCCCCTCTACCGCTACATCGGCGGCGTGAACGCACACGTGCTGCCCGTGCCCATGATGAACATCCTTAATGGAGGCTCGCATGCTGACAATAGTATTGATTTTCAGGAATTTATGATCATGCCTGTGGGCGCTGACCTGTTTTCTGAGGCACTGCGCATGGGGGTAGAGGTT
>JABWAJ010000427.1 GCA_013361075.1 Saprospiraceae bacterium
AGGGTGTCTGTTTACCTGCAATAAAGTAAGGGCAATCTGGTTGAGGTGCCGATTTTTATTGCCAGCAGTGGCAAATTTATAAAATTACTCTTCATAGTTGCTTAAAATTTTAGAAAAAATCCCAACCTTTTTTCTGTACCAGTTTTTTGGGAGGAGGCGTTGAGACAATGACTTTAGAACAAAACAGGCGGGCAAATTGGCAACCAGGCTTACAAAATTGCCGGATTGCTGTAAAAAAAGCAGCAATTGTCTACCTTTGCATCAGGACAGGTAGCTCAAACACGAAAAAACCAGACCGGGTAAGCTTCATAACTAAGTGACCCGGTTTTGTTGTTTATAAATCTAAAATCATCCAAAACATGATTAAAAAGTTGTTTTATGGCAGCTTGTCTGTATTGTTGCTCTCCTTTGCAGGCTGTAGTCAGTTCGACAACCTGGAAGACCTTGACGGTGCCGAATACAATGCAGAATTCGCTGTTCCTTTGGTAGATACAGAATTCTCGCTGCGCGATTTACTTAAAAATTTCGAAGAAAACTCTTCGCTTACAATTGATCCCGACGGGGTTATCCGATTCAAATACAGTGGTGATGTGCTGACCAAAACCAGTGCGGAAGTTTTTGATGAAATCAACCGGGTACTGACACTGGTGCCCATTTTTCTTACCAGCGACCGCATTTCCCTCCCTTTTGCCTCTCCCGATGGATTGGATATAGACCGTATGGATCTGAAAGGCGGCAAGTTTACTTACGCTCTGCAAAATGTACACAGCCAGCCCGTTTTTGTTACCCTGACCATGCCGGAAGTGCTGAAAGAAGGGGTGCCGCTGACCATTACGACCTCTATTCCGGCCTACAGCGGGAGTGGAACGCCACCATCAGTTGGTAATCTTTTTGCACCGTTGCTGCTGGAAAATTATACGATTTTCCCGGCAGTTGACGACTCCATTTATGTGGAATACACGGCCACCGATCCATTGGGCAACAATGTATTGCTGGGGACTTCCTCCGGGATATTGATTCAGAATCTCGAGTTTTCGTATGCTGAAGGTTACCTCGGCAACCAGTTGCACGAAGGGGGCCGCGATACCATAGACATTGATTTTTTTGACAACTGGATCCGGGGTGATGTCTATTTTGAAGATCCAAAAATCACCCTCAATTTTGAAAATTCTTTCGGTATTCCTACCCGCTCTGTCGTCAATTTGTTCAATGTTGTCACAGTGAGGCAGGAGGTGTTGCCTTTGGAAAGCGAATTCATTACCAGTGGCGTAGATTTTCCCTACCCGGGGTTGAATGAAGTCGGAGCAGTAAAACAAAGCGCTTTTGTTTTTACAAAAGACAATTCCAATATTGCCACGATTTTGGGCGCAGGCCCGATCCAGCTGGACTACGACGTCGATGCGTTTACCAATCCTGATATGGACACAAACATCCGTGGGTTTATCACCGACAGTAGTTATTACAAAGTGCGGGTAGATGTGGAATTGCCCCTGTTTGGCAGGGCATTTGATTTCGTGGTGCGTGACAGTTTTCCTGTCAATTTTTCAAATTATGAAGACATCAGTGCCGCGGAATTCAAATTGGTAGCCGACAATTACCTGCCTTTGTCTGTAGATGTTCAAGCCTATTTTCGTGATGAAAACGGCATCGTACTCGATTCCATGCTCGACAACAGGCAGCGTGTGATTGCCGCCGCTCCAACGAATACAGACGGAATTGCTACAGGCGCAGAGCAAAAAATTACTTTTGCCGGGTTTGATGCCCTGCGTTTTGATAAAATCCGCAATGCCAGAGATATTTTTCTGGTGACCTCTTTTTCAACTTATAACGATGGAGATCGCTCTGTAAAAGTACTTGCTGATCAGGCAGTTAAAGTAAGAATGGGGGTAAAAGTCAAAACAGGAAACCAGTAATGAGTATGCGCAAATTATTCGTCATCTCCTGCCTGCTGGCACTTCCCATGCTGGCAGCAGCACAACAGGATCTGAGCGCACACCTGATGCGTCAAACCTGGCAAAGCAACCGCAGCAATCCCGCTTTGCTGCCTGATGCGCGGTTCATCGTCAGTTTACCCGGCCTGCACAATGACTTTTTTATCGAAAATATCACTTACGGAGATCTGATCCGGCAAAATGCGGGAGGAGAAGATGTACTGGACGTAGATCACGCAATTTCCCTGCTGGAAACCAATAACCTGATCCGCGAAAATTTAGATATTGAAACCCTGGGTCTGGGCATCCGGTTCGGAAAATTAGCCTTAACAGCCGGGCACGCCCTGCGCTTCCAGGCGCATCTGGATTATCCGAAAACTTTGCCGCAATTGGTGTGGCAGGGCAATGCCCAGTTTGTCGGGCAGACCGTAAGTTTTGGCCCGGACATTCAATTGCGCGGGTACCACGAATGGAGCCTGGGGGTTGCTGCTGAAATAATCCCGGGATTAACCTTTGCCGGGCGCGCCAAATGGCTCAGCGGTATTGCCGATGTTTCTACCAGCAAACGCAAACTCGAGCTCACCACCAGCGACGATGTTTACCAATTGGAGTTAGATGCCGATTTTCAGGTGAATTCTGCTGGAAGTCTGACTTACAACAGCTTCGAAGACATCAACCTCGATTTTAATTTTGGCGAATTCGATACCGACCGTCTGTTTTCTGAAAATTCCGGCTTTGCATTCGATCTTGGCCTCCGCTTTCAAAAAGGCAACTGGGACATCGCAGCAAGCGTGACCGATATTGGGCAAATTGATTGGAAAGATGGCGTAAAAAACTATGCATTTCAAGGCATTTACGCCTACAAAGGACTGGATGTAGCCCAGGCCATTCTGGAAGACTCTACCGATTTCGGTTCGGTACTCGACACCCTGGAGGCGCTCTACCAGCCCACTGAGACTGCACTGGCTTACAGCACGGCATTGCCAGGGCGCGCTTTCCTGAGCGCCGTTTGGCAGTACAGCCCAAACTGGAAATTCAGCGGACTTGTCCATTTTGAAAGCTTTGAGGATCGGAATTTCACGGCTTTTGCCATTGGAGCGAGTACCCGACTGATGAAATTGCTGGAAGTTGGGGGTATTTATTCTGTGCGCAAGGGCAGTTATGCCAATATTGGCCTGAATGCCACCCTGAATCTGGGGCCATTACAGGTCATGGCTGCTACAGATAATGTGATTACTCTGATGCGCCCTAAAGAAAGCCATGGGGCCCACGTGCGTTTAGGCGTAAATTTGCTATTTGGTAGAACTGAAGCGGATCAATAACTTTGCCGCAAATGAATGCATCCATGAAATACCTGATTTTTGCAATTTTTTCAGTGACCTTGCTGGTGGCCTGCCAATCGAATGAAGGCGCTAAGCAGGAGGAAAAAGAGACAGCAACAACCAATGGGGCTGCACCGGTCCAATCTTCAGATGCCAATACATCTATGACGGTCACGACTCCTGAAGGTAAGGAACATCCTGTTGACAGTCGTATTCTCGATCAACCCCAGGTTCGGGAAGCCATGAAAAAGCTGAAACCGCAGGCACACAATACTGCTGCCGGAGGTGAGCCTATTCTGATCCGGAAAGTGAATCTGACCAATCCGATCAACCAGATGATGGCTCAGAAAGGCCAAAAAGTTCATGAGGAAAAATGCAAAAGTTGCCATACTCTGGATGCGGAAAAAACACAGCTGAAAAGTTTAGCCGGTATTACCCGCCGCCGCAACCCGGAGTGGATCATGAACATGATCACCGGCGTCTCCACTACACTGGAAACCAATGCGGCAGCCATGCAAAAGCTTGAATCGTGCCCGACCCGGCAACCTGCTACCCGGCTCAATATTGAACAGGCACGCGATTATCTCGAAATGCTTCGTTTAGTTGATTCAAAGTAATATTCATTAAAAGAGAGATCGGGAATCTGAGTATTTGAGATTACCTAAATCCTCAAATCCTCTGTTTTCAACTCCTCAACTCTTCATCGCTCCATGTACCGAACCCTTATTGCTTCCGATACCCTTTTGGACAACCTTGCTAATCCGGATTGGGTCATTGTAGATTGCCGTTCATCTTTGGCTGATCTGGATTATGGCCGCCGGGTTTATTCAGAAAGCCATATTCCTGGTGCAGTTTATGCCAATTTGGAAAAAGACCTGTCCGGGCCTATTGTACCCGGGCATACCGGGCGCCACCCTCTGCCAGACATTGCGGTACTGGCTGCGAAGCTTTCTGCATGGGGCATCGGAACAGGAGTACAGGTTGTGGTGTACGACGACCGATCAGGTGGCATTGCAGCACGGCTCTGGTGGATGTTGCGCTGGCTGGGCCACCAGGCAGTGGCCGTGCTTGATGGCGGCTGGCAGGACTGGAATGGTTGCGGTTTTCCAACCACCCAGGCAGTGCCGGTTTCTGTACCCCGCGAGTTCCATCCCCAGCCTCGCCCTGAAATGCTGGCGGATCTGGAGGAGGTAGATGACATTCGGCAGGATGAACACTACAAACTGGTTGATTCCCGCGAACAAATCCGCTATGAAGGCAAGCACGAACCCATAGATCCGGTAGCCGGACACATTCCTGGTGCCGTCAATTTACCATTTGCCAACCATGTTGAAGCTGGTGGCCGTCTGGCTTCCCCGGATGCCATCCGCAAACAGTGGGAAGGAGTCCTTGGTGATACTCCACCCGAGCAAACCGTGGTTTATTGTGGCTCAGGAGTAACTGCCTGTTTCAACCTGCTGACCATGGCGCATGCCGGATTGGAAGGCGCAAAGCTATACCCCGGATCATGGAGCGAATGGATTGCCGACCCGAAGCGACCGGTTGGAACGAAGAACCATTAATAAAAACATCCGCTCCCGTATGCACGGAAAGCGGATGTCCTGTTCTGTTGAATCTCTGTCAACAATCTGTCTGTTCCAGAGGTATTATGCCTTTTTAGTCGTCTTTGCTTTAGGCGCTGCTTTGGCCGTAGTTTTTGCCGGAGCAGTCGTTTTTTCAGCAGCCGGAGCTTTGGCGGCCACTGTTTTTGCCGCAGGTGCTTTCGGTGCAGTCGTTTTAGCTGCCGGAGTTTTAGCTGCAACAGCTTTGGTTTCAGTTGCTTTCGGTGCAGTCGTTTTAGCTGCCGGAGTTTTAGCTGCAACAGCTTTGGTTTCAGTTGCTTTCGGTGCAGTCGTTTT
>JABWAJ010000428.1 GCA_013361075.1 Saprospiraceae bacterium
GCCAAGGCAAAGACGATTGAAAAATATCTTGGAAAAGATTTTACCGTAAAATCGAGTTATGGTCATATCCGCGATTTGGAAAAAAGCGACGATGCCATAGACATCAAAAACGGCTTTGCGCCAAAATACGTTGTCACACCTGACAAATACAAAGTCGTCAAGGAATTGAAAGACCTCGTTCAAAAGGTTGACGACGTATGGCTCGCAACGGACGAAGACCGCGAAGGAGAAGCCATTTCCTGGCACTTGTGTCAGGTGCTGGGCCTGGATGAAAAGACCACCAAGCGGATCGTTTTTCGCGAAATCACCAAACCGGCCATTCAAAAAGCCATCCTGGCTCCCCGCACGGTGGATGTCAACCTCGTGGATGCACAACAGGCCCGCCGGGTACTCGACCGGCTTGTAGGGTATGAATTGTCGGGCATCCTCTGGAAAAAAATCAAAGGCGGACTTTCTGCAGGCCGCGTACAATCGGTAGCGGTCAAACTCATTGTTGAGCGCGAGCGGGAAATCCAGCGCTTTGAAGTGTCGGCATATTACAAGATCACTGCCATCTTCGATGTCAAAAACGATCAGGGCAAAATTGTCCAGCTCAAAGCAGAAGCTCCCGAGCGTTTCGACCAGCAAAAAGATGCTGAGGCCTTTTTATTGCAATGCAAAGGCGCCATTTTCAGCATCAGCAACATCGAAGTCAAGCCACTGAAACGCTCCCCGGCCTATCCGTTTACCACGTCTACGCTCCAGCAGGAAGCCAGCCGCAAACTTGGTTTTTCTGTCAACCGCACCATGTCGGTGGCACAGCACCTGTACGAAGCCGGGCACATTACCTACATGCGTACCGATTCCGTTAACCTGAGCGAACTGGCATTGCAGAGCATCGCCCAGGAGGTTGAGAAACAATACGGCGCCAAATACGTGCAAACCCGCCGTTTCAAAAGCAAATCGGCCAATGCCCAGGAAGCACACGAAGCCATCCGCCCTTCTTACGTGGAAAACCAGACGGTGCCGATGGGGCGCGATGAGCAGCGCCTGTACGAGTTGATCTGGAAACGTGCAGTGGCTTCACAAATGGCCGACGCTATATTGGAAAAAACCATTGTGGACATTGGGATTTCCAGCATTCCCAAGTCGAAATTGGTGGCAGAAGGCGAAGTGATCAAGTTCGACGGCTTTCTCAAACTCTATCTGGAATCGAAAGACGACGATGAGGAAGAAGAAGCCAAAGGCATGTTGCCTCCACTGACACGGGGCCAGGTGTTGCCACTCAACCACCTCACAGCTACGGAGCGCTTTACCCGCCCGCCTGCACGATACACCGAGGCAGGATTGGTAAAGAAATTGGAAGAGCTTGGCATCGGACGCCCCTCTACCTATGCACCAACCATCTCCAAAATCATGGAAGAAGGCCGGGGGTATGTCGTGAAAGAAAATCGCGACGGGGTCGAGCGCCCTTACCAGGTATTGACGCTGAGCAATACCGGCGAATTGAAAAAAGAAAGGAAAACAGAAATCACCGGGGCGGTGAAAAACCACCTTGTACCGACTGATATGGGGATGATTGTGAGCGATTTTCTCGATGAGCATTTCGACCGCATCATGGATTACAGCTTCACGGCAAACATTGAAGGCCAGTTTGACCATATTGCTGCCGGCAAACAGCAATGGCCGGAAATGATTCGCAGCTTCTACCATCCTTTTCATGAAACGGTGGAGAAAACATTGTCAGGTGCAGATCGCCCCAATAAGGAACGTGTTTTGGGCAAAGACCCCAATACCGGCCGCACCATCCTGACGCGGCTATCCCGTCGGGGGCCGGTTGTACAAATCGGTACGCCCGAAGAATTGGGCGAAGAGAAACCGCTCTATGCCAGCCTTCAGCCCGGGCAGTCGCTCGAAACGATCAGTTTTGAAGAAGCGCTCGAACTTTTCAAATTGCCCAAAATCCTTGGCCAGCACGACGCTCAGGAAGTTGCCATCGGTATTGGCCGTTTCGGCCCTTATGTGCGGCACGGTGAAAAATTCATTTCCCTGCCAAGGGGAGAAGACCCTCATTCGGTAGACATGAATCGGGCCATCGAACTGATTGAAGAAAAAAAAGCAGCCGACGCGCCTTTCACCACCTACAAAGGTCAGCCGGTTACAAAGGGCAAAGGCCGGTTTGGACCGTTCATCAAATGGGGCGACTTGTTCATCAACGTGCCCCGTAAGTTTGATTTTGATAAACTGAAGCCGGAAGAAGCCTATGAGCTGATCGAAGCCAAAGTTGAAAAAGAATCGGTTCGTTATATCCAGCAATGGGAAAGCGAAGGCATTTCTGTCGAAAACGGGCGTTGGGGCCCCTACATCCGGTTTGGCAAAAAGAACATCAAAATGGGAAGGATCAACGATGAAAAAGTGACTTCAGAAATGGCCAAAGAGTTGACGCTGGAACAAGTAAAAGCCATGATTGAGGTGGAAATCCCTGATGCTTTTGCTAAAAAAGCCAAAAAACCGGCAGCAAAAAAACCAGCCGCCAAAAAACCGGCTGCCCGGAAAGCGAAGTAATCTTTTCGTCTGTTAAACCCTTAGTGCTTAACAGGCGTATTATGAATGCACAATCATTAAAATCCAGGAACAATGTCAGACATAAAAAAACCGCAACCGAATCAACAACTCAATATCGAACTTCCGGAAGAGATCGCGGAAGGAACGTACTCTAACCTAGCCATCATTTCGCATTCCCATTCGGAATTCGTAGTAGATTTTATCCGACTGGTACCCAATGTGCCCAAAGCCAAAGTTAAGTCGCGCATCATCCTCACGCCGCAGCATGCCAAACGCCTGCTGAATGCACTGGCCGATAATGTGAAAAAATACGAACAGCAATTTGGCATCATTGACGAACCGGATACGCCGCCTTTCCCGCCGATGAATTTCAGCACACCGAAGGCACAGGCGTGATGCTGGTGCGTTGGTTATTGGTGTATTGGTTACTGGTGGGAAAAAGATAGAGGTTTCGTTTCTTCATCCAGACCTACCAATACCCCAATAACCAATATACCAATAACCAGTAAACCACCCCTATCCCTCAAACCCCACCTTCCGGTGCGATCCGTCACAAAAAGGTTTGTTGGAAGAAGCGCCGCACCGGCAAAATGCCGTTACCCTGTTTTGCTGACTTTGGGTACCATCGGCGTGTTTTACCTTGATGTTGCCGTACACCATAAGGGGGCCGTTAGACGTCACCTCGACAATGGTTTCAGTTTCCATTTCGACTTTCCCTGATTCGGCCTCATCTTCATTCATATAATAGGATAATGCGCCCGAAGGGCAACGTTGCACCTGCTCGACAATTGCTGCTGTTTCTGCGCCGTCAATGGTCACCCACGGGCGTTTTCGGGGATCAAAGACATCGGGTAATCCACGAAAACAGATGGCTGAATGGATGCAGATGTCTGGTTTCCAAACAACCGTTACCTCTCCATTGGTGTACTTTTTTGTGATTTTCTTCGACTCGGCCATATTTTATCAGTTTACAGACTTTTAGCGGGCAATGGACAGGGGTGTTGCGTTTTGTATAAAAACCTGCAACTGCCAACTTCTAAAATATCAGGACCTTCTCCGATTGATCTCATCCCGAATCTCTGCGGCACGCTCGTAGTTTTCAGCGTTCAATACATCTTCCAGCATCTGATTGAGGGCATCGGCGGAATAGGCTGAAAGTGGAGATCCTTTGGGTGGCGTGTCCTGCTTTTCAGGCATTTCCAGTCCTTCCTCGGTTTCTTCGAGTACGATACCGGCAGCATCTAAGATGAATTCGTAAGTGTAGATCGGACAATCGAAACGGACAGCCATGGCAATGGCGTCGGAAGTACGGGAATCTATTTCAATCCGGTCGCCATCCTTATGGCAAATCATACGGGCATAAAAAATGCCGTCCAGCAGGTTGTTGATGATGACTTCGCGCAGTTGGATGTTGAAGGTATCCAGCGTGCTTTTAAACAAGTCGTGTGTCAGTGGCCGATTGGGAGTCATGCGCTCTAAAGCCACTGCGATGGCCTGTGCTTCGAAACTGCCAATTACAATAGGCAACCGGCGGTTACCTCCCTGTTCGCCAAGGATAACAGCATAATTGTGCGATTGCGTGACACTGTGTGATAAGGCAACAATGTCTAAAGGTATTTTTTTCATCGGTATCAGCTCTGTTTTTTAGTCGTCATTTGGTTGTTGGTTGGTTGTTGTTGGTTGTTCGTTGTTCGTTGTTGGTTGTTCGTTGTTGGTTGTTGGTTGTTCGTTGTTGGTTGTTCGTTGTTGGTTGTTCGTTGTTGGTTTTGTTCCACATTTTCAAATTTTCAAATCCTCTCCCTTGGCTTCATTCCACAGGGCATCCATTTCAGCCAGTGTCATATCCCTGAGGTCTCTGCCTGCATGGGCTTCTATGTATTCAAAGCGTTTTTTGAACTTTCGGTTCACGCGTTCTAAAGCCGTTTCCGGATCAACACCTATAAAGCGTGCATAGTTGACTAAAGAGAACAAGACATCACCAAATTCTTCCTCCTGTTTTTCAAAATCGAAGTTCCCGGTCACAGCTTCCTGCAATTCGGCAATTTCTTCTTCTACTTTTTCCCAAACCTGTACGGCATTTTCCCACTCAAACCCTACCTGTTTGGCTTTGTCCTGCATCCGGTAGGCTTTGATCATTGCAGGCAGGGAGTTGGGTACGCCCTGCAGCACGGATTTTTTGCCTTCCTTAAGCTTCAGTTTTTCCCAGTTGCGCTTTACTTCTTCTTCATCGGCCACTTTCAGGTCGCCATAAATGTGCGGGTGGCGTTTGATCAGCTTATCGCAAACAGCATTGATGGCGTCCGAGACATCAAAAGCGCCTTTTTCATCCGCAATTTTGGCGTAAAACACGAGGTGCAGCATCACATCCCCGATTTCTTCTTTGATGTCTGTGAGGTTTTCATCCAGCAGCGCGTCGGCCAGTTCGTAAGTTTCTTCAATGGTCAGGTTGCGCAGGCTCTGAAAGGTCTGTTTTCGGTCCCAGGGGCATTGCTCGCGCAATTCGTCCATGATTTTCAGCAAACGGGCAAATGCGTCGAGTTGATATTGCAGTTCTTTGGCCATAGCGCGTGTTTGGATCGCAAAAATAAACCTTCTTCCGATAGG
>JABWAJ010000429.1 GCA_013361075.1 Saprospiraceae bacterium
TGACGGGCAGCTTTCCAAGCTGTTTCCTGGATGTCTATCTGGTGCATCCGCTCTTTGATGTCGCCTTCCTCAGCTGGTTTGTAGCCGATGGCAACCAGTTCGTCACCGCGCATGACGGCACTCCAGAGCAGGAAGTCGTCTGCTGTTTCCCATTTAAAAACTTCGTGTTCGCGCAACTGACTCAACACAAATTCATTGATTTGTTCGCGGGTAGCAGGTTGTTTGGCAAGGTCGGGCTGAGGATCTTCTGTAATACGGTCTTTGGAACAAGACGCCAGCAATGCCACGGTGGTGGCGAGGATAAGTAGAAATTTGTTACTCATGTTGACAGACTTTGAAATTTTAGAATAGTGCTATTGATAGCAGCGAAAATAAAATTATATTTTAAATCAAAATAAAAACGCATGTTATTATTTAGTAAAATGACCAAAAAGGAAAAGGTATGTTTTGAAAATGCCGGAAAATGCCGGTTGTTTTTGTTGATCCGGAAATCCGGAAAACGTTACAAATTATTTTTTGGAACGTCAGAACATCCGGAAAATAGAGAGGCTGGTCTAATGTCCTTGTTTCTGAATGACATTACCATTATCTTGCCGTAACAATCATTGTTCACCATAAAATCAAGGCACCATGGAAGAGAATAAAGGTTTTTTTGACAAAATGAAAGACAAAGCCGAAGAACTGGCTCAGGGATTCGAGCGTACGATGGACAAACTGGAAGACGCTGCAGAACGCAAACTGGAAGAACTGAAAGCGAATGAAAAAGTAGCCCCATACATCCAGAAAGGGGAGGAGCTTTGGGAAAAACTGGAAGACAAAGCGGAAGAACTGAAAGACAAACTGCTGGGGGATGACGATGATAAAAAAGAGGAGAAAAAAGAGGATCAAAAAGACACACCAACAGTATAGACGTTCGAAAGCGTTCCCTCTGTGAACCTCCGCACCATTTTATTTCACGGAGCCTCGCAGAGGGAACCAGCGCGAACCAAAACCTCTCAAGCTCAATCATGAGACTGTTAAAACTAAAATCATTCCTATGAAAAAACTACTTCTTGCTTTAATTGTGCTGCTTTTGTTGAGCAACGTAACGCTGGAAGCCCAAAAGCAAAGTTTCCATGCAATCAGTGCCAAATTCCTGTTCATTGATTATGGAACGCCCAATTCCGTCGAAGATCTTGACATTACCAATGGATTCGAATTGGGATATACCGCCGGACTCAACAAATACCTCGGCCTGGCCGTACCCATCAAAGTTGCCTCCGCCAATGTTTTTGGCGATGTCAACAACCGCAATATTTTCAGCATTGACGGCCTTTTGCGGCTGCATTATGCACCTGCTGAAAGCAAACTGATTCCTTATCTGATTGGCGGTGCGGGCTTTGTGATTGAAAAAAACGGGCCGGATAACCTTCAATTCCCGATAGGTGCCGGTTTTGACGTCAAATTGGGCAGGAATGCCTACTTTAATGTACAGGGCGAATACCGCATCTCGCAGGAGGACAACCGCAACAACCTCCAGTTGGGTGCCGGATTTGTTTATCGGTTCGGAAAATTGGACCGCGATGGCGACCAGGTGGCCGATGCCATTGACAAATGCCCGGACATTGCCGGTGTCCGGGAACTCGCCGGATGCCCTGACCGCGACGCCGATGGCATAGCGGATGCTGACGACGATTGCCCCGATGCGCCCGGAAAAAAAGCAACCGGTGGCTGCCCGGATACGGATGGTGATGGGGTCATTGATAAAAAAGACGATTGCCCGGAAATTGCAGGAGACCTACGCGGTTGCCCCGATGCCGACAAAGACAATATTGCCGATAAGGATGATGACTGTCCGAATGAAAAAGGGTTGCCTGCACTCAATGGCTGCCCCGACCGCGACGGCGACGGCATCGCCGACGGCAACGACGAGTGTCCGGATGAAAAAGGCACAGCTGAAAGCAAAGGCTGCCCGGTAAAAGACCGCGATGGCGATGGAATTGTTGATGCAAATGACCAATGCCCGGATGAAAAAGGCACTGCATCTGCAATGGGGTGTCCCGACCGCGACGGCGATGGGGTGGCTGACGCCAAAGACAAATGCCCGGATAAAGCAGGCACCATGGAAGGCTGTCCGGATACGGATGGCGACAGCGTTCACGACGGAGACGACCGTTGCCCGAATGAAGCCGGTTTAGCCGCCAACAAAGGTTGCCCGGAAATCAAAAAAGAAGTCAGAGAAGTGCTGAATTTTGCCATGCGCGCTGTCCAGTTTGAAACCGGCAAAGCGACATTGAAAAAACAATCTTTCGCCGTACTGGATCAGATCGCTGACATCCTGGCTCAATACCCGGCTTACCGCTTGGTCATCGCCGGTCATACCGACGATGTGGGCAATGATAAGGCCAACCTGACCTTGTCGGAAAACCGCGCAAAAGCCTGCCAGCAATACCTGATTGGCAAAGGCGTTTCCGCAAAACGCCTCAGCTATGCAGGTTACGGCGAAACGCAGCCGCTTGCCGACAACAAAACTGCGAAAGGCAGGGAACTGAACCGGCGGGTGGAGTTTGATTTGATCATTCAATAAGGAATAATAGGAATTTGGAGCGATGCTGTTTATCCATAAACGGCATCGCTCTTCTATACGGGCACGATATGATAAGGTCGGAGGCGTTTAAAGTAAAAATACTTGTTCTCGATTTTTGCGTTTCCGCTTATCCGACCATTCTTTATGTAGACCGTAACAACAAGATTCGGTATAAAGGCCAACTTGAATTAAACCGGCGCATTTTTCAGAACACAGAAGCACTTATCGAAAAACTACTGGACGGGTCGTAGGCTGCTCATTGGGGCCTCTCTCTGCCCGGGAATTTTTATTTTTATGCTGGTGTTGGAAAAATACAAAACCAGACCTGCAATGGATGCTTCTTTTGTCGTTCCCATTCCTACTCTCCACCTTTTCCCGACCCTCGACCGGGAATTGATTGCTTTGTTGAAATCCCTTACGCCGGAAGAATGGAAAGCGCCTACACTTGCCCGGCTGTGGCAGGTCAAAGACATTGCAGCGCATTTGTTAGATGGCAACCTGCGTACTCTTTCTATGCTGAGGGATGGTTATGCAGGCGACCCGCCCGGGAGCATCCATTCCTACCAGGATTTACTCGACTATCTGAACGGCTTGAACGCTTCGTGGGTAACAGCCACCAAACGCCTGAGTCCGCAGGTATTGATTGAACTGCTGGAACTAACCGGGAGGCAATATACCGATTACCTGAGTACCCTTGACCCCTTTGCGAAAGCAGCATTTTCAGTGGCCTGGGCCGGCGAAACTGAATCCCTGAACTGGTTCCACATTGCCCGGGAATACACCGAAAAATGGCACCACCAACAGCAAATTCGCGAAGCAACAAGGCGTCCGGGGTTATTGTCGCGGGAATTGTTCTATCCGTTTATTGCAACGTTTATGCGTGGATTGCCACATGCTTACCGCAATACAACAGCCGAAAACGGAGCCTGCCTGAAAGTTACCGTGACCACTGATGCAGGTGGCGACTGGTTTTTAATCAGGCAGGAAGGGAATTGGATACTAGTTGAGACGTATTCCGGAAAGCCGTCGGCCAGCTTGTTCATCGCACCGGATACAGCCTGGAAACTTTTTACCAAAGGCATCACCCCGGAAAAGGCCCGTGAAAAAACTGCCATCACCGGAGACGCAAAACTGGCAAGTACAGCACTGGGAATGATCGCTGTGATGGCCGCCCGATAGCCCAATGGCGCGAAGTTGGTTACTGGGCACGGCCTGCGAAAATTAAATGATTAACCCTTCAATGCCATGCTGCTCCCAACGCGTTACTTTTTCCAATACTTTATCTGAAAGACCTTTTTTGAAAGCAATTACTTTTTGCATCAAAACTGGATCATGTACTGCCAGGATTTGAGCAGCCAGAATTCCGGCATTTTGCGCAGCATTAAGGGCCACAGTGGCTACCGGAATCCCATTGGGCATTTGCAGGATGGAAAGGATGGAATCCCAGCCATCAATGGAATTCGAAGATTTGACCGGTACGCCAATAACGGGCAAAGGCGATAAAGAGGCTGCCATACCCGGCAAATGTGCCGCGCCGCCCGCACCGGCAATAATGACTTTTACGCCACGCTCGTGTGCTGTTTTGGCAAATTCAAACAAACGATCCGGCGTGCGGTGAGCCGACACAATGGTCACTTCCACAGCGACCCCCATTTCTTTTAATACCTCCGCTGCCGGTCGCATAACCGGCAAATCGGAATCGGAACCCATGATGATGCTGACCATTGTAAAATTTATAAGGTTAAAGTAGAGGGTAGATGGTAGAAAGTAGAGGGTAGAAAGTAGAGGGTAGAAAGTACCGGCTACCGATACTCCTGAACTGGTGCAAACCCTTCTTCAAAATCCCTTGCGTCGAGGTATTTGGGGGGAATGACCACTTCGCCCTGCCGGTTGATAAAAGCAATGCCGCCGTATACAGCTGCCCGGGCGATGCCGTCCCGGAAAGGCCAGGCCAGTCCAAAAATCGGTTTGGTGATGATGTTGCCATCTTTGTCCACCAGCCCCCAAAGCCGTTGAAACATATAAGGTGCCACCCCTTCCGTAAAGCTGTACAACTGGTCGAAATTCATCGGCACAACCAGCAGGCCGGTTGCGTCAATACAGCCATATTTTTCGTTGTTTTCTACACACCAACGCCCCTCTCCGGCGTACCAGAGCTGAGCGTAAGTGGGCGGGACCACAAATTCCCCTTTTTTGTCAATTAAGCCCCACCGCTCTCCTTTTTGGGCGGGAGCGAGCCCGTCTTTGAAATCCTGTGCGCTGTCGAACTGCGGGCGAATGACCATTTTGCCGGCAGCATTCAAAAAGCCGGATTTCCCGTTTTGCCGAACACGGGCAAGTCCTTCAGAAAAAGCCCAAACGGCATCGTACTCAGGTTGGATAAGAAAACGCCCGGAAGTATCAATGAGTCCGTATTTTCCGCCGCGTTGTACCTTGGCTGTTCCGTTTTCGAAGGAAGTGACGTGTTCAAAGGTTGCCGGAATGCTGAGTTTTCCCTGGCGGTTAAGGAAGCCATAGCGCTCAGCCTGGCGTACTTTGGCGCGTCCGTTTTTAAAATCTTCCGCATCGTCCCATTCGA
>JABWAJ010000430.1 GCA_013361075.1 Saprospiraceae bacterium
GTTTTTTTTCAAACAGGTATGGAGCTGGGTCGTTATATCGTAGAAAAGGGAGGCCGGAATTTGTCCATTGAACTGGAAGACCGCCAAACCAAATTGGGCGGAAACATGCCCATCATGAGTCATGCATTGGCCAGATTGGGCATGAATGTCTCCTGCATCGGCGCGCTGGGCCATCCGGCGCTGCATCCGGTTTTTGCACCAATGGCAGACTTGTGCACCCTCTACAGCTACGCTGACCCCGGGCTGAGCACAGCACTGGAATTCGATGACGGAAAAATTATGCTGGGGCAAATGCGCGAACTCCGGCAGGCAGACTGGCAAACCATTAAAACCCGGGTCGGGTTGCCCCTGCTGATCCGGTTATTCGGCGAAAGTGACCTTCTTGCACTTTTGAACTGGAGCGAGCTGGATCAATCTACCGCCATTTGGAAAGGAATCGTGGAAGAAGTGTTGCCCTTTTGCCATGCTCCTGAAAAACAAATGGTGTACATTGACCTTTCAGATTGCTCCCATCGCAACGGAACAGATTTACGAAAAGCACTTGATTTGCTCGACCAGTTTGCGGCCGGCCGGAATCTGGTGCTTAGCCTGAATCTGAATGAAGCCGAAGTAATCCATGAATTGTTCAGACCAGGTCAAAGGCCCATTCACAGAGAAGATTTGGGGCACCACCTTTTTGAGCACCTGCCAGCAACGACTTTAGTGCTTCACCATGCCCGACAATCGCTGGCCTGGGAGCAGGACGGCAGTTGTCAGGCAGAAACGAGGTATATCGAACATCCCAAAATAAGTACAGGAGCTGGCGACCATTTTAATGCAGGATTTGCACTCGGAAAACTCATGGAGCTGGATCTCTTAAATTGCTTAGCTTTAGGGAATGAAACGTCGGGCCATTACCTGAAAACAGGTTTGAGTCCGGATTGGAATGATTTGTTGAATGCCATAACAATGACTGATTTATGATTACCAGAATCTATGAAGATTACCGGCGGCTCTCTACCAACACTGCCCGGGAAATGCTACGGGTTGTGTTGGAAAAGCCGGAAGCTGTGCTTTGTTTGGCAACCGGGGCGACCCCTTTAGGTGCCTATGCAGAATTTGTCCGGCAGGCAAAAATGCAGAGGATTGATTTTTCCGGGATCCGGTTTGTTTCTCTGGATGAGTGGGTAGGCATCCCGCCCTCGAACCCTGGCAGCTGCCATTATTTTTTAAACCGGCATTTGTTTCAGCCGCTCCAGATTGCCCCCGCTCAAATCTACTTGTTTGACGGCATGTCTGCTGACTTGCAAGGGGTTTGCAGCCGCATGGATGAACATCTGGAACAATTGGGAGGGATTGATTTTCTGGTAGTTGGGATTGGCCTGAACGGACATATTGGGTTCAATGAGCCAGGTGTCGCTTTCGACAACAAGGCGCATGTAGTAGACTTGCATCCCATAACAAAGACAACCGGGCAGAAGTATTTTCAAAGCGAAACGCTTTTAAATCAAGGTATTACACTGGGCATTCGGCAGTTAATGGACGCCAAAACAGTTATTTTGATGGCAAACGGGGCGAAAAAAACCAATATCATTCAACAAGCACTTGAGGGTACGGTCTCTAATGCCTTGCCCGCCAGTATATTACAAAGTCATCCCAATTGTCTTGCTTTTTTGGATGCAGAAGCGGCAGCCCAACTACAGGACTCAAGCCGCAGGGCTTAAGAAAAAATCAGGCTCCAAGCCAAAGGTCAATGGGCTTTGCTACCCTGGGCCTGAAAGGGAGATCGACTTTGGCACCTTTACCGGCGGATGCATAAGCGGCGTAAATAATTTCCAGTACAGCATGACCGTCTTCGCCTGTAACCAGCGGAGGCGTATCGTTTAGTACGCAACCGATGAAATGCTTCAATTCCTGAGGATAACCCTGGTTGAAGGCTTCTTCAAATACCGGAAAACTCCAGCCACTGGTCGTATCTGCCTTTTCCATAGCGTATCCATACCCGTTTTTGCTGTACGCCAATGCAGCATTGCCCATGAAGAGATCCGCATAAATCACACCTTCTGTGCCGTGAATTTCACTGCGGTCGTCCATTCCCCCGTGCTTTGCCCAACTGTTTTCCACCACGCCGGTTACGCCGTTTTCAAATTCAAGAATCAAAACCGAATTGTCTTCCCCTTTTGTCCTGTTTTTATGCAGCACAGTAGCCATACTGGCATACACACTTTTGACAGGGTTATTGCCCAGCATCCAGCGAAACCAGGCAATGCCGTGGCAACCCATGTCCATCAACACCCCTCCACCGGCCTGGTTGATGTCATAAAACCAGTCGCTGTGCGGCCCGGAATGCTTTTCGGATTGCTTGAGCAGGTAAATTTCCCCTACAGCACCTTCCTTAACCAGGCTGCGGGCACGTTCGTATTTTGGTGCAAAGCAAAGTTCTTCAGCGTACATGAGCTTGACTCCGGCTGCCTTGCACGCAGCAACCATTTGATCTGCTTCCTCCAGGGTAACTGCTAACGGCTTCTCAATGATGATGTGCTTACCTGCATTTGCTGCTTTTAAGGTAGCGCTCGCATGCAGGAAATTGGGAAGGCAAATGTCCACAACGTCACAACCCGATTGCTCAATAATGGCATCCAAATCATCGTACCATTGCGGAATACCGTATTTTTTTGCAAATGCTTCTGCTTTTGCTTTGTCGCGGGTATAAACAGCCACTACCTCTGCTTCCGGCACAAAGCGGTGGTAGCTTTCAAGGTGGATGTCGCTGATGAACCCTGCGCCGAGTATGGCAACTTTTACTTTTTGCACAATCTTCAGTTTGTGGATGATGAATGTTTATGACCAGGCTGGATCGCCTTTTTTGTAATCTATGCAGCCTTCATACCTTCCTGGTACAGGCACAAAACGCAATGCTTCCGTTGCCCCTGGTTCGGAAGTAAAATACCCCCAAATTGTCAGTTGCTTGATCATCGAAAAATAATGTTCGGGATCGGTGGCCAGCTTGTTCTTGCCATAAAGAGTCGCTTCCCTGTCTAAGGCGGTCAGTAAATCATTTCTCTCTTTGGCATTAAGTTGTAAAAAACCGCGATTGTATTGTTGTTGGCTTAATTTTTTCAATGATTCAATGCCTTCCATAAACAGCCGCTGTTCTTCTGAATCATAGCAATCTGTTACGATGGTTTTCATAAAGGAGCCAATTCTGGCAGCTTTTGCGCCCGGAGATTTTGAGGTCGCAGGAAGAATGGTTTCTCCCACTTCGTCAAGAAAAGCAAGGTCAGCCTCTGTAAACCAATGCATCTCTGTTTTTTCAGCCTTGCACCCGCTCAGGAAAGCCTGTCCGCCAATGATGACTCCTCCCAGGAATACAGCGGTGGCGGAGAGTGCGTCTCTTCTGTTCATCATAGATTGCCTTTTTGCGCCTCGTTTATTGCATGGTTTGCTGCACGGGCAGTCAGGGCCATGTACAAAATAGAAGGGCTTTGGTTGCCCGTACTGGTCATGCAGGCACCATCTGTAACAAACACATTTTTACAGAGGTGCAGCTGATTCCATTCATTCAGCAGGGAAGTTTTGGGGTCTGCTCCCATGCGTACACCTCCCATCTCGTGGATGTCCAACCCCGGAGGCTGTTGATTGTCGATGCGGTTGAGGATCGTGCCACCCGCTTTTTCCAGCATTTCGCAACTTTGGTTTAGAAAATCTTTCACCATTTTTTCATCATTGTCGTCGTAACCTACCGAGGTCACCAGCAAAGGAATTCCCCATTGGTCCTTTTCGGATTCGCTTAGCCGGACGTGGTTGCTTTTTTTCATAATGGTTTCTCCCTGCATGTACATGTAAACTTCCCATCTACCCGGCTCGCTCATGGCTTCTTTGAAAGCGGCACCTATTTGGGGATCTTCCGGTTTTACGGCTCCTCTGGTACGGGAAGCCCCGGAAAAAGTAGTGAAGCCACCCACATAATCCGTTTCCTGTTTGCCTAAGTTGCGATAGTTGGCTACAATGCATTCGGTGGGATTGCGCACATAGTAGTATTTGTCTTCATACCCTTCGAAGGAAGCATTAACGAACCCCCGATAAAGGTGGAATCCAATGTGAGTGCCCAGTAAACCACTGTCGTTGCCCAACCCGTTTGGAAAGCGGCTGCTCGTTGAATTGAGCAGAATCAGGTTGCTGTTCAATGCGGATGCATTTACAAAAATGACGCGGGCAAAGTATTCCGTTACTTGATGGGTATTGGTATCGATAACGCGAACTCCGGTTGCTTTGCCTTTTTGATCGTCATATACAATGGAATGCACCACCGAAAACGGGCGGATGGTAAGGTTGCCGGTATTAGCTGCCCAGGGTAGGGTAGAAGAGACGGAACTGAAATATGCCCCATACGGACACCCGCGCATGCACAAGTTCCTCGACTGACAACGGCCCCGGCCCTGCTGCTGATGAACGTCACCGGGTTGCGATAAATGGGCCCATCGACCTTGTACGAGATGCCGGTTTTTAAAATTTTTGAGAAAACTTTCCTTAAGATGACGCTCCACACAGTTCAACTCAAACGGGGGCAGAAACTCGCCATCCGGCATCGCTTCTATTCCATCCTTATTGCCACAAACCCCGATAAATTTTTCTGCATGGGCATACCAGGGAGCTACATCGGCGTAGCGAATGGGCCAATCAGCACCATATCCAAACCGGGCCGGTGCTTCAAATTCGTAGTTGCTCCAGCGTTGGCAAGCCCGGCCCCAGGTGAGTGACTTCCCACCCACCTGGTATCCCCTGATCCAATCGAAAGGCTTTTCCTGTACATAAGGATGATCTTTATCCTGGATAAAAAAATGGGCTGTGTCTTCTCCAAATCCTGCCGCTTTACTGATCAAAGGATTTTCTTTCAGGAAAGCATTGGGCATTCGTCCACGGTGCTCAAAATCCCAGGGTGCCTTAAGCATGGTGGGGTAGTCGTTGACGTGTTCAATATTGCGCCCGCGTTCGAGTACCAGGGTTTTCATCCCTTTTTCGCAGAGTTCTTTGGCGGCCCAGCCTCCGGAGATCCCGGAACCAATTACGATGGCATCGTAAGTGTGCTGTGCTTTGCCCCTGCTGTTGATATTGATCGTGGTAGAATCTGTTGCCATCCCTGGAATTTTTCCG